>JACQFG010000201.1 GCA_016200155.1 Planctomycetota bacterium
TACAAGTAGATGTCGCGCTCCCCTTCCCCCTTGATGCGTTCCGAGACGAAGACAAGGTAGCGCCCGTCGGGGCTCAAGCTCGGCGACTGCTCGTTGGCGACCGAATTGACGCCGGGCAGCGACAGGTAGCTCTTCTTATTGCGGTCGTAGAGATAGATGTCGCGCCCGCCCATGCCGCCGGCGCGATCCGACGCGAACGCGATCAGGTTGCCGTCCTCGCTCAAGGACGGCGTCAGATCGGCACGCGGCGAGTTCAATTCCGGCAGGGCGATCACCTTCGATTCTTGCCGATCGTACAGCCAGAGGTCCGACAGGCCGACGCCGTCCTTGCGATTGGAGACATACGCCAGCCAACGGCCGTTAGCGCTCATGGCGGGCATGCGCGAATCGAACTTCGGCGTGTTGAGCTTCGGCGCGTCGAGATACTTCTGGCCGGCGAGGTCGTACTCGAGAACGTCCCAGCGCTGCCCTGCGCCTTTATTGTCCCAGGCGGCGAACGCAATC
The DNA here is from genome assembly GCA_016200155.1 of Planctomycetota bacterium. GTDB lineage: Bacteria > Planctomycetota > Planctomycetia > Gemmatales > Gemmataceae > SIAQ01. The sequence goes on from JACQFG010000201.1 coordinate 505, forward strand.
ACCGTGCCGTCCGCGTTGATCGTCGGATGCAGCAAGGCGCCGGTCGAGTCATTGAGCTTGGGCGGCGTCACGAGTTTTTTCTGAGCCAGGTCGTAGACGAAGATCTTGCTGGTCTGATTCTCCAGCTCCGACGCGAAGACGCAGATCTTGCCGTTCTTGGACAGGATCGGATGGTAGTCTTGCCGATTGGCGACGGTATCGATGGAGCCGACGATCTTGCCCTTGGAGACGCCGTCGTGTTCGTAGAAGTAGACCTGGGCATGCTTGGGCCGATCCTTGTAGGAGGAGAACGCGATGAGCAGACGCCGGGGCGGATCGCCGGCGGGCTGCTGGGCGAGGATGACCAGTGGAGCGGTGCCGAGGAGAATCAAGAACAGCCAGCGTGTCATGGAAGATCCAGCAAGGAGAATCAGGGTATGAAGTCAATCGAAACGTGCCCGCCATCTCTTACACGCATGGCCAGGTCGTGGCCGGCGAGCATCGCCATGCCGACCAGGCGCTCAACACCCAGTGCGTGAACGTCAACTTTCGCGCCTTACTATCCCAAATCACTACGCCCGAGTAAACTGGCACGCGCACGAAGCTCCCGTCCGCAATCTGCACTATTTCATGAGTGTTCAGGGGCAATCCCAGAGCCTGAACCGTCGCGAACGGCAGATTGATGAAATCGGTGAAAGCGGTATCGATCTTGAAATCCATCGCTTGTGTCGTGCCGGTGCTGTCCGCGATGTGCAGTCGCACGATGGCCGACAAGCTCGGCGTGACGATTCCCGTAATCATTTTTTCTCTCGCGTGTCGCCGCCTCCGAACGATGCCGCCGCAACGTGACCGATGCGCAATCCCCAGATTTGCGCGTCCGGATTTTTTCCCTTCAACTCCATGCACGCGTCATAACGATGGTCGGCAACGGCATAATCGCCGGTTTCAATGTCGATCGCCAGATAGCGGCCAACGTTTCCGGCTTCAACGAGCGCTCGAATCCTGGTTTCGTAAAGTTCGGTGCCGCGCTCGGCAATTTCGTCGATCGAATAGCGAGGTTGTCGCTTTACCATGGCTTCCTTCCTCCATTTGGGCAACGAGTCTCCCCATTACAGTGCAAATGTTTGGACGTCGCATTCATTTGCCAAATAGCCACATCCCGAGTCCGACGCCTAAAAAAATCACCGGTAAGAGCAGACTAGCGATTAGCACCAGCATCGCAAATCTAAGGACTGGATTCAAGCTCGGCCAGGACCATAGCTGTACTCCATCCTCGACATGCCTGAAGCGATCTTCAAGCCTGCGGCGATTCTCGGCTGCAGCGAATTCGCTATTATGGCCTTTGGCAAACGTCGCCACATATTGCCAAAGATAAAAAAAAGCAACGATTGGAAACAACAAGTTAGCCAGCACGATGTCCTTGAGGGTGCGCATCAAGATTGCTTTGCGCATGCAGGACGGGCAGCCAACCACCGTCTCGTAGCTCCATTGGAGGCCGACGAAAAGGAAGATTATTCGCGCCATGAGATACGACTTAAGGCTGTCGGTTGGGCGAAAACAATGAGGACAAAAGACGCACATCGTCTCCGGTGCAGTGTCGCCAGGCATTTGCAACGGTTTCAGTGCATTTGGTTCGTCCTCTTGAATTCTGTCTTCAGGCATAGGATCGATCCGCAGGGCCTAGGTCAAATCAACTACCCCACAATCTCCGACACCGGCAGGGCCTCGCGCAGGAACGGGCGCATGCGGGCGTCGGTCGTGTCGATGCCGACGAGGCGATACAGCGTCGCCGCGAACTGGGCGGGGCTGACGGGGACGCTCGCGGGCCGGGAGCCGGTGCGGTCGCTGGTGCCGACGATGCGGCCGCCTTGCAGACCGCCGCCTGCTAACAGGTAGCTGAAGCAGTACGGGAAGTGATCGCGCGCCCCGGAGCGGTTCAAACGCGGCGTGCGGCCGAACTCGCCGCCAACCACGATCAGCGTCGATTGCAGCATGCGGCGGTCGTGCAGGTCGGTCAACAGGGCGGACAGGCCCTGGTCGAGGCGCGGGCAGAGGTGCTGTTCCATGCGGACCATGCCGCCCAGGTCGGCGCCGTGTACGTCCCAGGCGTCCCAGGCAGGACCGTCGTACCACTTGACCTCGATGAATCGGCTGCCGGCCTGCACCAATCGGCGCGCGAGGAGGCACGATTGGCCGAAGAGGTTGGCGCCGTAGCGTTCGCGCAGGTCTTCAGGTTCGCGCGACAGATCGAAGGCGTCGCGCACCTGCGTCGAGGTGAGAATATCGACGGCGCGTTGATAGGACTGGTCCATGCGTTCGATCGCGTCGTTGGTTTGCGCCTGTTGCCGAAAACGATCGACGGCGGCGAGCAGCTCGCGGCGCTGGCTGAAGCGGTCGGCGCGGATGTCGGCGGAGAGAGCGAACTGCGGGAGCTGAACGCGGTTGCCGGTCGGGTCGGCGATCTCGACGGGGAAGTGCGGTGCTCCCAAACGTCCGCCGCCGACGCCGAGCCGTGAGCCGACGTGAACGTACGGCGGCATGTTGCCGCGATAGCCCTGAATGCGCGCCATGACGGCGCCGTAGGAAGTCGTCTCGCCGGGAAACCCCGTCAACATCGGCACCGGCGAATGGGCGTCGATGTTGTGATTCATCGAGCGCACCAGCACGCACTTGTCCATCTGCTGCGATAACCTCGGCAACAGCTCGCCGATCTGCATGCCGTTGACGTTGGTCTGGATCGGCCCATACGGCCCGCGCACGGTGTCCGGCGTATCGGGCTTCGGGTCAAAGGTCTCGAGGTGGCTGGGCCCGCCGTCGAGCCAGAGAAAGATGCACGCCGATTCGCGCCGCTCGCTGCCGGGATTGGCCTGGCCGGAGCGAAAGAAGTCGGCGAGCGAGAGCCCCGCGAGGCTGAGGCCGCCGATTTTGAGCATATGCCGGCGCGTGATGCCGGCGCAATTGCGCGTGGTGGTAGTGCCGATGTTGAACATGATTCCCCCCTTAATGAACGTCAATTCGTCGTCAGAACAAACTGCCAGCCCTGCGAAGTCTGTTCACTTCCCCATCGGGTAAACTGTCGCAAGAACGTCAATCCTACCATGCCATCAACGCCAGCCGGCAATGATAATACCGCAATGTCCGTGATAATCGCAATTGCCGTTACCTGAAAACTCAACGTAGCGATCCGACACGTAACCCAACCCCGTGTTTGCAGCCCGTGGATGGCGCCTGTAGTTTGAGCAGGCGGCAACAATGCACGAATCAAGTCGGCTGCACCGCTACCCAGCACAAAGCTGCTCCTGCCCGTGAATCCCGTGTCTACCAGCAGTCTGAGCGAACGTGCGCTGCCCTGTAGGTTCAAGAACTCGACGTCGACAACTTCCGCCGTTTCGAGGCTCGGGAAATGGACGGAAGGCATAGCGTACCTCAGCGAATAACGTCCACCATTGGACGAGCAACTTCGATCACCACGCCCCGGGCAGGATTTGGTTCCATTTTCCGCAGAGCATCGATGGCATCGTCCGGATTGCGCGCAACGGCAATGACCTTGCCGTCGAGCAAAGCCACAAAGTCCCCCTCGTGGAACGCCCGGCCATTCCAGGTGAACTTGTCACAGATGTCCTCTGCGACACGCCGGTTCCGCTCTTGTTCGATCATAGCGAAGCCCTCATCGGATTTCACAGTCTCAATTGAACGACGAATTGCGGCAGACCCAGCGGATCGATCGAGCGTTCGACGCGGAATGAATGGCCGAGAACTTCGGAGCGGACCCAACCGTCGTCGCTCGGTGTTTCATGATATCCATCGGCCGCGTATCGAAGAATATCGAAACGAATAGCTGCTTTGCGGGTATCGACGAGCCAGTATTCGGGAATCTGCGATTTCCAGTATAGATCACGCAGATGAATGAGGTCCTTGGCAACAGACCCGTCGCTCACGATTTCCAGCACGGCATCGGGCGTGCCTTCGAGCTGTGTGTAATCCGTCGCCTCTTCATTGGGCACCAGACTCAACCTTCCGTTTCGCATCGTTTCCCACCGATAGAACTGACCGTCGGGCTCCGTCGCGAAATTGGCACTCCCATTCACGAGCATCATGCGATCCTGCACGA
>JACQFG010000214.1 GCA_016200155.1 Planctomycetota bacterium
GCCGCCGTCGGGGCCGTAGTGGAGGGCCAGGCCGCGGAACCACGGGTCGTTGGCGTGCATGAAGTCCTTGGCGTGGCGGGCGACATAGGTGGAGCCGTTGCGTTCGAGGATGTCGTGGTTGATGCGGTTGCCGTGGAGGTTGCACATGAAGACGCCGTTGCGATAGCGGGCGGGCCAGTTGTCGCCGAGGTAGATCATGCAGCCGACGTGAGCGTGTCCGCCGCCGGCTTCGGAGTGGATCTTATATCCCCCGTCGCTTGCGCTCCGGGCTGGTGCTCGACTGCTCGTCCAACTGCCGCCGCCCCAGTGGATGTGGTCGCAGATGCTGGGCATCAGCTTGTAGAGGTGCGGGTTGAAGTCGTTGCCGAACATGCGTTGATAGTGACCGCCGGGGACGATGTGCCAGAGGTGGTCGATGACGCAGTTGGTGATGAACATCTCGCCGTGCTCGTCGAAGTCGAGACCCCAGGGATTGGTGGTGCCGTGGGCGACGGCTTCAAACTTCTTTTTGATCGGATGATAGCGCCAGACGCCGCAGTTGATGCGGACGCGATCCTTGTCGGGGGTTCCGGGGGGACCGACCTTCGAGTCGTTGAGGATGCCGCTGCAGCCGTAGAGCCAGCCGTCGGGGCCCCAGGTGAGGCTGTTGAAGACGTTGTGGCCGCCTTTGAGCGACCAGCCGTCGAGAACGATCTGCGGCGGGCCGGCGGCAACGGTTCTCGTCTGGATGTCTTTTTGTGGCGGCAAGACTCCGATCTTGCCGGTCTTGGGATCGGTCTTCAAATCGGCAAGATCGGAGTCTTGCCGCCACAGGCCATTGCCGACCTTGATCTCCTCCTTGATCGGGATGAAGAGGAGGTTGGGCGTCGCGCAGACCCAGACGCCGCCGAAGCCGTACTGGATGCCGGAGATGTTCTGGATGTTGTCGGCAAAGACGGTGCGCTTGGAGTGAGCGCCGCCCTCGCCTTCCTCGAAGATGACGATGCGGTCCTTGCCGGCCTTGAAATCGGGCTGCCATTTCGGATACGACATACACTCCGCGACCCAGACCCGGCCGCGATCGTCGAACGTGAACGCGATCGGCTGCACGACGTCGGGCTCGCCGGCGAAGAGGGTCGCCTTGAAGCCGGCCGGCAGCGTCATCTTCATGGCGGCCACACGGGGCGGCAGCGGGGCGTCGAGCTGGGCATGGACGGTCGTGCTGGAGGTCAACAATATCGCAGCCAGAAAAAAGCGTTTCATGCATATCCTCGTTTAGCGCCCGCGCGGCCCGTGCAACGGCTCCACGCGGATAGTTACAACATCATGCCCGCGATTGAGCAAAGCACGCCCGCGCCAGTGCAGTGAACAAGCTCGGAAACGGCACTTCGTCCAGATGTACGGTCATCTTTCCCGCTTGCTTCGGCCTGATCTCGATGTGGCGGCGCGTGCGTTCCACGTCGAGCACGTCATGCCAGTGAACTTCCGCGTCGGCATTGCTGATCCACGTTCGCGACAGCCGCCATTCGCCGAAGCGGACGGTTCGGCCCTCGGCGATTTGCTGCAACACGATCGGCAGACACGCGGCCGACGCCAGTTTTTCGAGGTACTCGACCATGAGCCGCGAGGACTGCTCGTGGCTGAAGGAGATCCAGCTCACGTTTGCGCCGAAGCTGATGCCGATGGCGGGGCGTTCGGCGTGCGGCGCGCAGAGAACTTCGGAAACCTCGTCCCACTTATACCATTCGAAGACGCCGTCGGTCATCCAGATCATACCGTGCGGGCAGAACCAGCACATCTCGGTGATGACGCGGCCGCGAAAGATGCCGAACCACGCGCCGACGCAAGCTATTCCCACGCCGAACGCGGCTCCGATGGTCATTCCGATTGCTTCTTGAAAACCATGGTTTGCGATCGTAGCGAAGAAGCCGACCGCAGACCAGAGAAAGATCATCACGCCGAAGAACATGAAGGCCCAGCCCGCGACGCGCAGGAAAAGCAGACCGATCAGGTACTCCTGAACGAGCGTCGCGCTGGCAAGGGGCTCGCCCAGGTCTCGCGCCGGCTCCGGTGTTCCTCGGTGCAGCGGAGCGCAGTCGTATCGGCCGATCGCGTGGAATGGCTGATCGTTGAGGGCATCGACTTCGCGCTGGACGGCGGCCGATTGCAGGAAGCCGCGGGTGGTGTCGGCCGAGACGATGGGCTTGTCGGAGTATTCACCGCCGCGCGCGAAGGTGCGGCTCTGTTCGCTGCGGAGCGGCTTGGCTGAAAATCGTCCGTCCGACATGGCTGGCCGCCTCGAATCGGGAAACCGCGTTCGCTGGATGCTTCGGCAATTGTAAGCGAACGGCGGTGCGGGGAACAGCATCGGCATTCATTACGGCGGGCCATGGAAAAACATTTTGCTGGCGACACGCTCGGCACCTACAATGGCACCATTCGCCGACGGTCCATCCAGGGATTCCCATGAAACGCGTACGTTCCTTTGCAGCGTGGATCAGTTCGTTCACCTTCTGCTGCTGCTGTTTCCCGCGCGTGCCGGTGGGGAACCCGGAGCCGATTGTCATCAACATGCAGCAGCCGCAGATCAACGTGCAGCCGCCAAAAACAGAAAAGACGTCGGGCAAGAAGACGCCGGACGATCAACCGCCGGACATCGGCGGCGGACAGCCGACGCGCGCCAACTTCGAGAAAATCAAAGAGAACATGACGCTGGCCCAGGTCCGGGCACTTCTGGGGCCCGGTACCGAAGACCTGGCCGGCAAGGCAGGCAAACGCCGAACCTACCGCTGGGTCGGTGCGGACGGCGCCGATGGGCCGATCTTCATTGAAGTCATCTTCGACAACAACAAGATGGTCTCAAGGAAACTTGAAGCGAATTGATGTGGAGTTCTTCGGTCAAGAGTATTGACGAGATTTGCCATGAAACGCGCACGTTCCTTTTCCGCCTGGCTCAGTTCGGTGACTTTTTGTTGCTGCTGCATTTTTCCGCAGGCGGGACAAGACCCGCAGCCCAACGTGTTCGCGCCGAACGACGCGCAGCCGCAGGCCCAGAATCCCCAGGCGAAAAAAGGGGGCGCCGGCGATCCGAGAATAACCGCCGATAACTATGAGAAGGTTCGGGACGGCATGACCATCGCTCAGGTGCAGGCCATCCTGGGGTCAGGCCGAGAAATGGGCACCAGACCCGGCGACCGCGAACGCGAATTCGAATGGCTCTCCCATGCCGGCGGTCGTCGGATGGAAATCAGGATCGTCTTTGAGAACGGGAGAGTCGTCGAGAAGAGCCTTGACCACGATGACTGATCGTCATGGCCGCAGCGCCTGTCGCGGCCGGGGTTGCAGCGTGTTGCGAAAAACATATTCGCCCAGGGTGCGGCCGACGTTCAATCCTTCCACATTGTCGAACTGCCAGTGGATGCCGCCGTAGATTCGGCTCATGCCGGCTTCCTCGGCGGCGGCCCAGATATTTGTGAACTTGCGCGTCACGTCGGGCAGCGCGTCGGAGTTGGTCGCGAACTTAACCTTGTCGGTGCCAATCGACTGAATCAGCACGGCCGCCCCCGCGCCGCTGAAGGTGCTGTGCCCCGAGATGTAGGCGGGGAACGGCGGCGTGTCCAGCAGCGGCGTCCACTTCTCGTCCCGGTCGGCCTCCCGAATTGCGGTGATCGGCCGCCAAAAATCGAACGTGAACTTGATGACCCAGCACAGGATGCCCGCGTCGGCAAGCGCGATGTTGAGATGCGCGAACAGCCGGGCGTTTTCGACCATCGTGTTGCCGCGATCGCCGGCCAGGGTTTGGGCGATCTGATTCCAGTGCCCGGGCGGCGTGACGGTGCCGGCGTTGTCGGCCCAGAAGATGGCGATCTCGGTCTGCTCCTTGGTGCGCGCTGGACTGTCTTTGCCCCCGAGACGTTTCACTTCTTGAAAGGCGTCGGCGTAGGCAACGCTCGTCAGGGCAGGGGGGTCGGCCGGGCGATGCTGCGTCCCCTTCTTGATCGCGAACGGCTTCACGTAACCCCACTCCGGCAGCAGGGCATCCTGGTGGAGCGGCGCGGTCGGGCGCCATGATCCGATATTATTCTTATAGGAATATTTGCCGATGTTCGTCGACCCGTCGTCGCGGCGTGATTCCAGCGTCCGGTCGGCGACAAATCGCCCCAGCGCGGCGCCGGCATCGCGCCCCGGATCGCGCGCCAAATCTAGCCAGCATAGCTTGAGCTGGGCGTCAAACGACTCGCGCTGCTTGGGATAGAGCGCGGCCAGGATGCGATGCGCCGCGACCACGGCCGCCGCTTCCGCCGATGCTCCCTGAAGCGACGTCGCGTCGGTCAGGTACGGCTGATGCGTCCGCTCGATCGCCATCACCGCGTCGTAGATCGCGATGTGCAGGATCGCCAGATTGCGGGCAGCGACAGGCGGCGGCGTGCGATCGATCCGGATCGCCTGCAGGGCGGCGCCGTTCCACTTGAGGACCACGTCATGCTTGGCCGGCCGCACCTGCGCATGAATCACGGGCGGCGCGTCCGGCGTTTGTCCCAGCTGATTTGCGGTAACCAGCAGCATCACGGCAATGGCGTTCATGGTGCGTCCTCCGGGGGCTGGAGTCATCGTAAGCCACGCGTAAAGGAGTGCCAAATCGATTCCGATGGGAACAGTTGCGCGGGAAGTGCTGGTTCGCGAAACTTTATCGATTGTAGGGATTGTAGTGATTCGCCGGCGAGCCGAGCCCCGTAAGGGGCCGGTTGCCACGCGCCGGCAACCGGCCCCCTACGGGCAACGCTGTGAAGGATATTCTCCAGTTTTTTTCGGCCTGAAAGGCCGATTCTGTCAGCCCAGGCCGAAGGCCTGGGAATGGTCATCGTCGAGACATCGGCCCTGAAGGGGCCGTTCGCGAGTGGCGATGCAAAGTGTGAACGGCCCTTACAGGGCCAAATCGCCATATTACCCACGTTCCCAGGCCTTCGGCCTGGGCTGACAGAATCGGCCCTTCAGGCCGAAAAAATCCTTCACAGCGTTGCCTTACGGGGCTCGGCTCGCCAGGTCGATTAACGTCCCACCATCAGATACGCGCGCAGCTCGCGGCAAATCTGCTCGCAGAATTGCTTGTTCCCGCGGGCCTGCTCGATGCTTTCGCTCTGGGCATTCGGCCGCACCACCGTGATATCGACGAGGCTGCGCGGGCCGACCTGCTTCTTCGCCATGTGGATTTCCAGGGCGATCCAGTCGATGCTCGGCTCAGGCTGCGCGGTTAGCCAGCTCCATAATCCCTTCTTCGGCGGAGCGTTCTCAAGCGCGCGCGGCAAGCGGACTTTGATGACGCCGGCATCGCTCTCCGCGACCTGTCCGCCGACTCCGTCCACGAAGCCGCGCAGCTTCATGGCCGCCATTTGCTCCAGCATGCACGCTTCGAACTGGTCGATCACATTGCGCGGATCGTACGCCTGAACGTCGCGCAGGCTCGATACCGCACTTTCTTGAGATGCGGCGAAGGCGGTCTCATCGAGGAAGCGATGTCCCAGTGAAAGCTGAAACGTCTCGATCAACGCACGTGCCGACTCGGGGCGTTCCGCGGGCGATTTGCTCAGGCAGCTCAGCACGAGCCGTTCGATCGCGGCGGGAACGTCGTTCACGTGCCAGTGGCTGAAGCGCGGCGTCGGCGTGCGGACGTTTGAGAGCAGGATCTCGTCGGGATCTTTGAGCGTCTCGTAGGGAACGTGCCCGGTCAGCAGGAAGTACATCAGCAC
>JACQFG010000215.1 GCA_016200155.1 Planctomycetota bacterium
CCCGGCGAACTCGGCGGCGTCTCCTTCCCGAGCCGGCGGTTCGGCTGGGTCGTCGGCGCCAAGGGGTACATCGAGCATTACCAGGAACCGCCGGAGAAGTGACCGCCATGGCCCGCCGCAACTCGCTGAAAAAAGCCCTCGCCGCCCTGCGCAAACACGCTCTGAGCTACCTTGAATGCGTCGAGGATTTTCCCTGGGGCCATAGCGCCTTCAAGGTCAAGGGCAAGGCGTTCCTCTTCACGTACCTCGACGACGACAAGGGCGTCTTGAGTCTGTCGATGAAGCTGCCCCTGTCGGGTAAGATGGCCCTCACGCTGCCGTTCGCCTCGTCCACGCGCTATGGCCTGGGCAAGAGTGGCTGGGTGACGTGCCTGTTCCATGCCGGCGACGACGTGCCGATCGATATGTTGCAGGAGTGGATCGACGAGAGCTTCCGGGCGATCGCGCCGAAGCGCATTGTCGCACAGCTTGAGTCCGAGCCTGAAGCGTGAGCGAAGGATGCGCCGTCCTTCGCTCACGCTTCAGGCTCCGACGGCCAACCGACGAGAACTTCCATGACCGCACTGAAAATCCGCGACGATGATTGCGAACTTGACTTCCTCTCCCTGGGCGCTCTCGTGCATCGGCTTGACCCCGGCGTCATCCCGTTTCGCAAGGCACGCTCGCTCGAGGTTCATGTCTCCGGCGGCGAGTACAACGTCGCCGCCAACCTGGCCGACTGCTTCGGCAAGAAGACCGGCATCGCCACGGCCATGGTCGAGTACCCGATCGGCGAACTCGTGCAGACCCGCGTCCGCGAGACCGGCGTCACGGCGTTCTACAAGTGGTTCGACCACGACGGCGTGCGCGGGCCCAACATCGCCACCGTCTACAGCGATCGCGGCCACGGCGTGCGCGCTCCCGTTGTCTTCTACAATCGCGCCGAGGAGGCCGGCGCCAAGCTCCAGGCGGGCGATTTCGACTGGAAGGGAATCTTCGCTCGCGGCGTGCGCTGGTTTCACTCCGGCGGGATCTTCGCGTCGCTCTCCGCCACGACCTCCGAGCTGATCCTCGAAGGCATGGCCGCGGCCCGGAAAGCCAAGGCGATCGTCTCCTTCGACCTCAACTATCGCGCCAAGCTGTGGGCCTCCGTTGGCGGCGATGCCAAGGGCCAGCAGGTGATTCGCCACATCGTCGATCACGTCGACGCCCTCTTCGGCAACGAGGAAGATCTCCAGAAAGGGCTCGGCATCACGGGGCCGAAGGTCGATGCGACGAAATCGAAGCTCGACCCGAGAGCGTTCTTCAAGCTCATCGACAAGGTCGTCGCCCAGCATCCGAACATCAGGTTGGTGGCGACGACGCTGCGCGAGGTTCACTCGACCAACCGCCACGACTGGGCAGCCGTGCTCTGGCTCGACGGCAAACGCTACGTCAGCCCGACCTGCAGCCTCGACGTCCACGACCGCATCGGCGGCGGCGACGGCTTCGCAGCCGGCCTCATCTACGGGCTTCTCGCCGGCCGACCGCCGGAGGATGCGCTGCGCCTGGGCTGGGCGCATGGCGCCCTGTTGACGACGTATCCGGGCGATGTGACGATGGCGAAATTGCACGAGGTCGAGGCCTTCGCCAAGGGCGGGACGGCACGCGTGCAGCGGTAGGCCATATAGCCCGCCATTCATGGCGGGTGATGCGCGTCACCCGCCATGAATGGCGGGCTATATGGGCAACCGCCATCTGCCATTGACACGAAATCGCCGTTCCCATCTAATTGGGCGAAATCCCATCACTCCATGGAAGGAGGTATCACCCATGGCAGGGTATCGCTTCTGGCTGCAATGCAGCCTGTCGTTTGTTGCGGCGTTGACGATCGTGCAACCGGGTTGGTCGCAACCCGACGGGCCGCCCAAAAAACTCGAACAGTTCGTGTATCCCGTGACTCAACCCGGTTCGACATCGGCCTCGATGGCAACGTGCAAGGTCTACGCACTCGCCGACCTGGGGGACGATCCGAAGTTGTGCGCGTGGGTTGCCGAGACGATCCCGCACATGATCGCGCCGGGTTCGTGGACGGACAGCAAGGCTAAGCTGAGCTACTACGCGCCGGGCAAGGTGATGGTCATCAATCACACCGGCGAGGTTCACGCACAGGTCGATGCGTTCCTGACGAGCTTGAAGAAGTCTCTGCCGGCCAGGCGCGATCCGCAGGTGATGCAGGCGCAGTTCGTTCCGGACGCCCGGCCGCTCGCTCCGCCGACCGCGGCGCAGGCCTATCCGGTGCCGTATCCGCCGACGACGCCGAAGCATCTGTTTCACTTCATCATTCGCTATGAAGGCGAAGGGATCATCGACGAAAACGTGGTGAAGTTCGCGAAGGCGCTGGCCCAGGAAGCAGTGAAGGCCCAGAGCAACAACTGTGCGCCGGTTGTGCCGTCGACTCATTACTTGAAGGAAACGCCGAGCTACCCGGTTTCGCCGTTCGGAACGGCACCTGCGCCATCGGGCTTCACCCCTGCAGGCAGCACGGCGCCGCTGCCTGCCGCGTCGCCCATCCGGGCGATGCCGCCCGCCGACCCGCCGCCGCTGAGCGGTCCGGTGGTTCCGCCGCCGCCGTTGCCGTTTTGACAGAACACGATCGCAGGCAGCCGCAGCTCGAACCGGACGAAGCGTCCGGTTCGAGCTGCTTTTTTTCTTGTCACGAGGTCGGAGCGTAAGATAAGATATCCAACAGGGATTCACGACCAGGTGATTATGCGATGATGATTGCCACTCCATCTCTGGGCGAGTACAAACAGACCATTCTCGATCTGTTGCCGAACCAGGGTCATTGGTCTGATGAGGAATATTTGTGGCTGACCGATCACACGACGCGGCTTGTCGAGTTCACCGATGGCAATATTGAGCCACTTCCCATGCCGACCGACCTGCATCAATCGATCGCGGAATTCTTCTTGTTCCTTTTCACGAGCTTCCTGAATCCGCAAGGTGGTAAAGCTCACATGGCGGCGGTACGTTTGAAGATTCGCCGCGGAAAATACCGCGAGCCGGATGTGCTGCTTGTGAAGTCTGCCAAAGATAAACGGCGGCGCAATCGCTATTGGGTCGGCGCCGATCTCACGCTGGAAGTGGTCAGCAAGGACAAGCCCGAGCGCGATCTCGTCGAAAAGCGAGGCGACTACGCGGAAGGCAAGGTGCCGGAGTACTGGATCGTCAATCCGCAAGCCGAGACGATCACGGTCCTGCGGCTCGACGGCGCCGCCTATGTCGAACACGGCGTGTTCACGCGCGGTCAGAACGCGACGTCGGTGATCCTGCCGGGCTTCTCGGTCAATGTCGACGAGGTCTTCGACATCGAGGCGCCGCCGGACAATCCGGACGATGACGACGAATGAGTATTTCCCATCCCTCGCTTGCGCTTCGGGCTAACGAAACAGCGCCACTTCAATGTTCAATCCGGGGCCAAATCCCAAAGCCACGCAGGGCGGTTTGTGGCCGCGCTGTTGCAATCGTTCGATGATGAAGAGCACGGTCGGCGAACTCATGTTGCCGTACTCGGCGAAGATTTCGCGGGCCGGCAGCAGCAGGCTCGGCGCCAGTCCGAGGGCCTCGCCGGCGGCATCGAGGATTTTCGGCCCGCCCGGATGGATCGCCCAGGAGCGGATTTCCGGGATCGTCAGGCCATGCTCGGCCAGCCACGGTTCGAGGAAGCCGCGCAGTTGTCGGCAGATGATGTCCGGGACTTTCTTGGCGAGCGTCATGATGAAGCCGTGGTCGCTCAGGCTCCAGGTCATCACGTTTTCGCTGTCGGCGACGAGATAGGACCCGGACGCGGCCAGCTTCCAGGATCGCGATGCGGATTCGCCGGCAACCCCAACCGTGGCGGCGGCGCCATCGGCGAAGATGGCGTTGGCGATTACTTTTTGCGGGTCCCACTCGTAGTGATAGTGCAGGCAGCAGAGTTCGGTTGCGCAGGTGAGCACGCGGGCGCGGGGATCGGCGTCGGCGAAGGCACGGGCCACGCGCAGCCCATTGAGCATGCCGTGGCAGCCCATGAAGCCGACATGCGTTCGCTGCGTGTTTGCCGGCAAGCCGAGTTGCCGCACGAGGGTCACATCCCAACCGGGGGCATAGAATCCGGTGCACGATACCGTCACCAGGTGGGTGATGGCGCTGGCGGGCGTGTGCGCCTGCTCGAGCGCCCGCGCCGCAGCCTGGCGGGCCAGCAGCGGCGCTTGTTCTCGATATACCTTCATGCGCTCGGTCATGGTCGGACCGCGGTCGTCGGCCGTCTGCTTCGGCAGGAATGGCGATTGCGAGTTTTGCGTGCCGTCGAGGATGTCATCCACGAGGGTTCGCCCCAGGCAGATGTGCCGCTTGTCGATCCCGGTTTGGCCGTACATGTTCGGCAGCCAGGTCGTCTGTTCCTCGGTGGTGTGGCACAGCATCTGCGCGACGACGAGACCTTCGCTTTGGTCATAGGTGGCGGGCGGAACGGCAGTGCCGATACCAAGAATGGCTAATGTCATCAGTTCTTCCTTGCAAATAGCGACGGACGGACCACCGCGCTGGCCTTGCCGGTGATGCGAGCGCCCCAGTTCAAGATCTTCGGGAAACACCGGATCGCCGGCAGCGACAACGATACCGGCAGGGCACGCATGGCCCAGTGAGCGAGCGCACACGACGCCCAGATCCGCGGCGCGAAACTGCGGCGCCATTGAGCGGCGTAGTCATTCTGAACGGCGGACAACATGCCGCGTCGACCGCCCTGGCTCTTCCAAGCAATCAGCGTCTGGGCAAGCAGCCAGCTGCTCTGCATCGCCATGCTGATGCCTTCGGCGACGACGGGGTGAGCTTCACCCGCGGCGTTGCCCACGCGAAAGATCCCGGTCGGGGCGTCAACACGAATCCCGGGACGAATCGGACCGGCAGCAAGCCAGGTCGATTCTCGGCTCGCCCCGGCGAGGGCGTGCTTCACGCCGAGGCACGACTTTTCGATGTGGGCAAGCACTGCGTCTCCCGCATCGCCGGAGTGCTGGCGGCGAATCGACGCCAGGCGATCGCGGCGAATGCAGCACGACAGGCTGACGCGGCCATCGTCGCAGCGGACCATGCCCCCATACCCGCCCGGGAACGCCAGGAGCGGCATCCAGCCGGCGGGTAAATCGCTGTTGCGAAAATGGGCCTTGAACGCCAGCAGATCGGCAGGCCGGGCCGACGGAAGCGGCCCTTGAGTCGGAAGCCGGCCGGGCTCCCACGAGCCATGCG
>JACQFG010000208.1 GCA_016200155.1 Planctomycetota bacterium
ATTTTATTATCAGCCCGAATCGAATGCTGAAGTCTTTCGAGCGGTCTTTCCCCTGGTTTGGAACGTGCGGCGGATCGTAGACGACGACATCCATGCACTCATCGGCAAGTGGCATTTGCTGATTGTCCGCGACTATCATCGGGCTGAATCGCGGGTTGATATCCATGCTGATGATCTTGCGGGTGCTGCCTTTCCAGAACCGTCCCGAGTTATACGTGGCGTCAAGGATTCGCTTGGGCTTTTTGGCAGGGTAGAATTCCAACATGGATTCGAGCAATTCGGCGTCGGTTCCATGCCAAACCGACGCGATTGGTCGATACCCAGAATCAGAAGTTAGCCGCCGCTGCACCATACATCCAATTGTAGCACTTTTGTTGCTACAGTCAAGAGCCTACCGGATTGATCCTGTCATCATCGGCCAACCCGGGATGGCGGCTTTCGTTCGGACCGCTGGCGTGAGCAAGTGGATAGGGTGGGGGTGCGGTTTGTGCCGGATATGCTGGGAATGCGTAGCAACCGTCTGCTACGCATTCGGAATCCGTAGCAAAACGCGAATGCGTAGCAAAGCCGCATTCCTGCGGCTTTGCAACGCAATGTCTGTGCAAAGTCTGTGCAACCGTGCCCCCCCTCCCTTGATTATTTGCACACACTCACGCACACACTCACGCACACACTCCATAACCGTAATAATAGCAGGGAATTGGGTCACAGCCCCCAGGATCATGCCAGGCGTGCATGTCGCGATTGGCGATCCGCGTGGGGCCGAAAATCTAAATGCGTTGTAAAGCCTTCCTGCGGTCAATCAGCCGGCTTCACCGCGATCACACCACGCAGCACGCCGATCCACCGTGCCAGCGCCCACAGCAGGATGAAGCCGACGGCCGCCATCACGAAGACGGTCAGGCTGAAGTTCAACAAGCCGCTGAGCAGCTTGCCTTCCTTGCCCATGTCGCCGATGAAGCGATTCGTCATGATGACGCCGGCCGACATCGTCGTCGACGTCACGAACACCATCGGCGCCAGCGTCACCCAGGCGTATTTCGCCCGGCCGGTGTTGATCAGCAGCGTCGTTACTAGACAAAGCGCAAGCACCGCCAGCAATTGATTGGCGATGCCGAACATCGGCCAGATGGTGCCGATCGACCCGGTGGATACCAGCGCGCCCCAGCCGAGCGTGATGACGCCGGTTGCGAGGATCGAGCCGGGCAGCCAGCTCGTGTTCGCGAACTTCGGGATCGCCTGGCCTAGCGTCTCCTGGAAGAGGAATCGGCCGATGCGGGTGCCGGTGTCGATGGTGGTGAGAATGAACAGGGCCTCGAACATGATGGCGAAGTGATACCAGTAACTGACGAGGCCGGTGAACGACAGGTTGACGAGATCGGCCGCCTGCGTCAGGATGCGCGACATGCCGACGGCGAGGGTGACCGCGCCGCCGGTTCGGCCGCGCAGCGATTCACCGCCGACGAGCTGCTCCATCTGCGCGAGGTTGGCGTTCTCGACCTTGAGGTTGTGCAGGTTCTCCGCGCCGATGCCTTCCCGGGCAGCGTTGCGGTCGATGTTCAGCTCCTTGTAAAGGATGTCGAGCTTGGTCTTCGTGTCCTTCGCCTGGGCCTCGGGCAGGTCGAGCGGCTCGTTGATGTCGTAATACAGATCGACTGGCAACGACGCGGCAGCGATGAGCGCGACCACGCCGACCAGCCCCTCCATCAGCATCGAGCCGTAGCCGATCATGCGCACCTGGCTTTCCTTGTCGATCATTTTCGGCGTGGTGCCGGACGCGACGAGCGCGTGAAAGCCAGAGATGGAGCCGCACATGATGCAGATGAAGACGAACGGGAAGATATTGCCCTGAAACGTCGGGCCGCCGTCGATGAAGGTGTGGTTGACCGTCGGGCACGGCAACGGCGGATTGGCGGCGAGGGTGCCGATCACCAGCAGGCCGATGGTGCCGATCTTGAGGAAGCTGGAAATGTAATCGCGCGGGCAGAGCAGCATCCACACGGGCAGGACCGAGGCGATGAAGCCGTAGGCACACAGGGCCCCGATTGTTTGTTCCTTGGTCAGCGAAAAGATCGCTTCGAGCGGCGAGCCGGGAATCCATCCACCGGCGACGGTCGCGAACAGCACGCCGACCGCCCCGATCGCCGACGCCTCAACGACGCGGCCCTTGCGGAAGCGATACATCCAGAACGCGACGAACAGGGCGATCGGGATCGTCATGGCGATGGTGAACGTGCCCCAGGAGGAGCCGGGGATAAGCTGAATGGCCCTACCGACTGACGGAATGGTGAGAACGTTGGCGTCGGATTGTTTGTTGAAGAATAGCACGGGGCCCGAAGCGCTCGGCGCAACGAATTGTATGGTCATCTTTTCGGATCGAAGCATCCAGGGACTGTCTGCATCGGATCGGACCTTGCAATTCTCCGGCAATGTCACTCGTGAAGTGGCCTTGTCATAAGTCGTTGAAAACTCCGTTTCGATTTCGGGGAGAGTCTCGTTCGGAGGCAGGAGAAACTGCGTTCCTTTGGTTAAACGGACCTCCTCGCCGCCGAGGGCCTTGACGACGACGAAGCCGAGGCCGGCGAGCGCGATGACGACGATGAAGAGGATCGCGAGGGAGACGATGATGGCGGCGGGTTTGCCGAGTTCGGTGAGGGCGATCTGGGCGAGCGACTTGCCGCCGCGCCGCACCGAGGCGGCGAGGACGAGCATGTCCTGCACAGCGCCCGCTAAACACACGCCGATGACGAGCCAGAGCAGGCCGGGCATGTAGCCGTACTGGATGGCGAGGACGGGGCCGATCAGCGGACCGGCGCCGCTGATGGCGGCGAAGTGATGGCCGAACAGGACCCACTTGTTGGTCGGATGGTAGTTCTGCCCATCGTTGAACTCATGCGCCGGCGTCTTGCGGAGATCGTCGAGCATCGCGACCTTGGCGGCCAGGAAAGCGCTGTAGTAGCGATACGCAATCGCCAGGGCGCACAGGGCGCCAAGCAAGAGCGGCATGGCACGCCAGACCGATTGGCCATTGACGGTGGCGGTGAACAGATCGGCGTAGAGGAACACGTCAGCGCTCCTTGCATGGAAGGAATGGGACGGGAGTTATCTTAACAAAATCTCACGCAAAGGCGCAAAGCCGCAAAGATGATCCCTTTGCGGCTTTGCGCCTTTGCGTGAGATTCGAGGGGGTGAACTTCGTGAAAAATTTCTCTATAACATGCTGACAAACAAAAACGTGGACAAGAAAGCGAAAACACTGTCATGGAGCGAAGAGCGTTTATGAAATCCATCAAGCAACTGGCCTGGGCCCTGCTCGTCTTGCTGATCGCCGGTTCGGCGGCGTACGCCGGGGAAGCGGACCTCGCGATTCCCGACCTTTCCGAAACCCATTTCGATCGACTCGGCGGCATCGACGGCTGGCACCTCATGCTCTACGGCGCCTTCGTGATCGTCGGCACGCTCGGCATCAGCTTGTATCAGCTTGCCCAGATTCACAAGCAGCCCGCGCACAAGTCGATGCTCGCGGTTGCCGAGATCATCTTCCAGACCTGCAAGACCTACCTGATCCAGCAGGGCAAGTTCCTGCTCATGCTCTTTGGCATCATTGCCTTGGCCATGACCTATTAC
>JACQFG010000209.1 GCA_016200155.1 Planctomycetota bacterium
CAAACACGCGCACCAGATTGCTGCCGGTCCAGCCGCGCATCGTCTCGATCTGCTTCGCGTCCAGGCCGTCGACGATCAGCTCGCTGCAGCCGCTGCCGTAGGTGCCGAGGTTCTTGCGCGAGACGAGCTTGACCGCGATCGGATCCGCATCGCCTTGTTGCAAGCGCAGAGTGGCGCCGTTCTTCAGTTCGCCGGCTTGTTGCCACCAGGTTGCGAAGACGAGGACGCGCGTCTTTTCCTTCGCGACCTCCTCGACGAAACCGGTCATGCCTTCCTTCTTGACGCGCTCGGCAATGCGCTTCTTGGCTTCCTTCTGGATCGCGTCGAGGCTGGCGGCGTCGCTGATCAGCTTCACGACACGGCGTTTGTCCTCGTAACACCACGTCAGGTACACACGCTCTCCTGCCTTGACGTAGGGACCATCGGCTTTCTTGCCGTCGCGCCAATGGATGCATTTCGGATCGAACCCAAACTCGAGCACCTTGTCATCGAGTGCCTTATCGCCGGCCATCACGCGGGCGGTGAACTTGATTCTGATCACCGCGTCTTCTCTGCCCTTGATAATCTCACCCGTTACTTTTTCGACGCGCCACGCATGGTTGTGCCCCTTCATCTGGCACATCTCGTCCTGGAAATGCACCAGGTAGGCGCGTTGCTGCTTGTCGTCGGGATTGAAGAACAGATTGACGCGCTCGCCGGGCAACAGCTCGTCGGGGTTCGCTCCGTAGGCGAGGTGCCGATACGTGGTCAGCCAGGGCAACACGCGGACGGTGTACTTCTGCCCGGTCCCCTCGTGGGCGACCTCGGCCTGGCCGGTCTTGGCGTCGAACTTGTGCCAGACATACCAGCCGCGCGTGACGCCGATGCCGCCGGGAAGCCCGAACTTGCGCGGATGGACGGCCGACGCGGGGTCTTCGGGCTTGAGCGCGAGGTCCTGGGCCAGTGAGTGTTCTGCAAACAACAGCAAGATCACGAGGTACCGTCTCATTGAGATCTCACGCAAAGGCGCAAAGGCGCAAAGGCGCAAAGTAATTTGTCGACGTCAAGCGGGCCTTTCGACAATGTCTATTAATACTCCACTTTGCGCCTTTGCGCCTTTGCGTGAGCTAATTTCCCATGACCACTGCACGACCAGCGCCGCCGCGAAGAGCACGACGATCGCCTGATAGAACGTGATGCCCAGCAATGCCGCGGGCTCGGGCCGGATCATCTCGGTGACGAAGCGATAGCCGCAATAGGCGATCAGGTACAGCTTGAGCCGATGATCGACGAGCGACCCGCGCCCCATCAACGCCGCAAGGACGATCGCCATGCCGAGGTGGAAGGCGCATTCGTAGATTTGCGTCGGATGCCGGGGGACGCCGTCGCCGAAGTCGAAGCCGCTGGGCAAGTCGGTGGGGACGCCGGCGCAGCAGCCGTTGAAGAAGCAGCCCCAGCGGCCCACTGCGAGAGCAAGGGCGAGGGGGATGGCGAAGCTGTCGCCGGTCTTGACCCGGATGTTGAGCGCGAGCTTGGCAAGTTCGACGCCGAGATAGGCGCCGACGAGGCCGGTGGTGATGGTCTTGCCGTCGCGGAACCAGATGACCATCCAGCCATCACCGGTGTCGAGGAACGGCAACTTGGCCCCGAACGCGCCGCCGATGAACCCAGCGAGGGCAAGCATGGTGCGCTGCCGCCAGGTCAGACGCGCAAGCGCCCGCGATTTCGGCAAGAGCTGCCGGGCGGCGAGGAACACCGCCAGCGACAGGAGCATGAACAGAGTGTAGTAAGGTCGGGGGAGCATGAGCAAATCCATTGGAGGCAGGCGGCACGCGCCGATCGCATTACTTCTTGCGTTTGTCCATTTCTGTCTCCAATTGGATCAAGGTCAACGAGATCTTTGGATTATCCGATAAGAATGCGGCGTTGCTGACGCGGCTTGCAGGAGGTGCAGTCAGAAAAACAACGATGCTTCGTTCGGGGGAATGCCACATCAAGGTTGTTTCCGTCGGCGCTGGCTTGACATGTGGGTATTCAACGATTTTCCCCTTCCCAAGGATCGACTCTACTTCGATCTGAGTCATCCCCAACTTCAGTTTCCGAAAATTTGCTTCGCTTATCTTTGAATCCAGAAGTCGCGATGGCGCGCGGCAAGGCATTGCGATCACGATGAGCATCGTCAACGCGGAAATTGCATTCCACATGCTTTACTCCATTTACACGATCGCCAGCGATACCTTCTTGTCGCTGGCGGTATGCGTCACATCCTTCAGCGCCGGCAGCTTCACGTGCCCATCGCGATAGAGCGTGTTGTAGGCGCAGAACGGCACCACATGGCCGCTCGGCAACAGGTGGGCGATGCAGCACTTCATGACGCGGCGCGTATCGAAGTTGTGCACGTCGAGGAAGCCGGTCAGCGTGATGCGAAAGACCTCGGAGCCGTTGAGCTTTTCGGCGAGCGCTTTGACGACGAACTCGTCGAGCTGCTCGTCACTCCGGCCCCTTACGGGGCTCGGCTCGCCAGGGGTCGGGCCGCAACCGCCGGGGCCGCAGCCGCAGCCGCCGGCGCTTTCGAGATATTTGCTGACGAGTTGCTTCGCCCGCGCCGGCGTGTAGACGACGCTGTTGGCGATCAGGTCCATGTGCTTCTTGACGTCGATGATGCGCGAGATCGACACCGGCTCCTTGCCGCCGCGATACAGGTAGCACATCATGTGGCAATTCGGATGCGCGCATGGCAACGGATAGAAATCGCTCTCCGCGACCATGGTGCCCGTCTGCGCGACGATGTTCTTGACGAGGTCCGGCATCGTCACGCGCTTTTCGAGATCGACCGGGTCGAGATGCCGGCCGCAGTAGGTCGCCATCTGGAAGCTGACGCCGCGGACGTCGGGGCGGGCGAGGCCGAACTTGACGACGGCGCCGACCTCGTGCAGGTTGACGTTGTGATCGACGGTGCAGACGAGCGTGCAGCGGATGCCGTGCTTCTTGAGCATGTCGAGGGCGGCGAGCTTGATGTTGAGGAGGTTCTCGCCGCGCAGCGTGTTGTAGCTGCGATCTTCGAGGCCGTCGAACTGCAAGTAGATTTCGAGGCGGTCCTTCATGGTCGCCAGCTCTTCGACCAGCTCTTCGTCCTTGGCGAGGCGAATGCCGTTGGTGTTGATCATGACTGCCGCGATCGGCTGGGCGTAGGCGTAGCGAACCATGGCCACGATGTCAGGATGCAGCGTCGGTTCGCCGCCGGAGAGCTGGAGCACGTCGCAGAAGCCTTCGAGGTAGACGAAGCGATCGACCATGCGGACATAGGTGTCGTAATCGATGTAGTCGCCGCCCGGCCCCGATTCGGCAAAGCACATCGGGCATTTCAGGTTACAGTTCGACGTCACTTCGATCAGGGCGATGCAGGTGTGCTGCTCGTGCTCGGTGCACAGGCCGCAATCGTAGGGGCAGCCCTTGTCCGGCTCGACGCCGTATGCGCGCGGCACCCGCGCCGGCTGGCTGTACTCGTTGCGATCGAAGTAATTGACGTCGGAGCAGACGAAGTCCTCGATGACGCCGTGCTCGGGGCACTTCTTGCGAAAGTAGACGCGCTGGTTGCGCACGATGACCTTCGCATCGACGAGCCGTCGGCAGGTCGGGCAGAGGCTCTGCGTGGTGCCAAGGAAGGTGTGGTCGCTGAGGTGCATCATGGTGTGGAAGCCCTGGGGTGAGATATTCCGAACCCCAGGGTTCGGAGTACGTCACCCTGGGGCTTCTCTGTCATCTCGATGGCAGCGGCACCGATTCATCGCGAACCGGCGCCGTCTTGACGGGCGGGTCGGGGCGAATGTTGTTGCGGTCGCACCAGCAGCCGAACAGGCCGAAGCTGGCGGCCGACACGATGATGCCGACGGCGAAGAAGCAAGCGATGGCGGTGTTCATCACGATCTTGCCGATCGACCGGCGGGGTTGTGCGGGAGCGGGATTGGTTGACATTCCATGTCCTCCGCGAGGCTCGAGCGTTCGTAAGGAAAAATTTGTACCATAAGCGACGCCGGGACGCAAGCCGGGATTGCTGCCCAGAACGCCCAATTTCACTCGTTACCGCCGTTTTTTATCTCGACGGTTCATGTTGCCGTATGATAGAATCCATCATCCTGCCTGTAGGACGGATTTCAATCTGTCCACTTCCCTTGAACGGATTGAAATCCGCTCTACGACGTGAAATACCACTATGACCAAACTACGATTGCTCGGCTCGTTTCTCCTCCTCGCGGTTCCCGGTCTTGCCTTCGCCGGCAACGATCCGAAAGGCATCGAGTTCTTCGAGGCGAAGATCCGCCCGGTGCTCAGCAAGTATTGCTACGAGTGCCATTCCGCGTCGGCGAAGAAGCTGAAGGCCGACCTGCTGCTCGACAGCAAGGCCGGCATGCTCACGGGCGGCGATCACGGGCCTGCCCTCGTGCCGGGCAAGGCGAAGGACAGCCTGCTCATCAAGGCGCTCGAGCACGCCGGGCCGAAGATGCCGTCGCAATCGGTCAAGCTGCCCAAGGAGATCATCGCCGACTTTGCCAAGTGGATCGACATGGGCGCTCCCGATCCGCGCGACGGCAAGATCGTGACCAAGAAGAAAACCTACGACATCGAAAAGGCCCGCGACTACTGGGCGTTCAAGCCGCTCGGCAACGTGTCGCCGCCGTTGGTCAAGACCGGCACCTGGACGCGCACTCCGATCGATCGGTACATCCTGGCGAAGCTCGAAGAAAAGGGATTGACGCCGAACGGGCCGCTCGCTGCCGAGCGCTTATTGCGGCGAGCGCATTTCGATCTGACGGGGCTGCCGCCGACACCGATCGAAGTCGAGGAGTTTACGAAAGCGTGGGATACTGCGGGCGCTAAACGAGGAGAAATCTGGGCGCAGGTCATCGATCGGTTGCTGCAAAGCGAACGGCACGGCGAACGTTGGGCCCGGCACTGGCTCGACGTCGTTCGCTTTGCCGAGAGCGGCGGGTATGAGTTCGACGGCAATCGGCCCGCGGCGTATCACTATCGCGATTTCGTCATCAAGGCGATGAACGACGACATGCCGTTCGACCAGTTCCTCCGCTGGCAGATCGCCGGCGACCAGCTCGTCCCCGGCGATCTCAATGCGATTGCCGCGACCGGCTTTCTCGTCGCGGGCTCCTATCCGGGGCAGACGACATCCAAGACCCTCGCCCTCATTCGCTACGATCATCTCGACGACATGGTCTCGACGCTCGGCACCTCAATGCTCGGCCTGTCGCTCGGTTGTGCCCGCTGCCATGAACACAAGTACGACCCGATCCCGCAAGAGGATTACTATCGCCTGGTCGCCGCCCTGGGCCGCACCGATTCGGCAAACCTCAAGGTCAACACGAACCCCGGCGGCTACAAGAAGGCGAAGGACGCCTTCGATCTCGCGCATGCGCCGCTGTTGAAGGCGCGCGACAATTTCGAGAAGAACGAGTTGCCGAAATTGTTGCAGACGTTCTGGAACGCGAACAAGGACAAGTCGGCAGGCGGTTGGCTGACGCTTGTCCCCATCGCTACGCAAGGCGCAGTCCCGGATGGCAAGGGACCGGCCACGATCCGGTTCACGGCGCAGACGGCGCAACGGAAGATCAAGGCCCTCCGTTTCGAGGCCGGCGACAAGACTGGAGACTTTATCCTCAGCGAAATCAATGTCACTGCGACACCGATGAACGCGGCCTTGAAGGCCAAGATCAAGCCGATCAACGTTAAGCTAAAGGCAGGTCAGGCCAGCGCCTCAGATCCGAAAAATCCGCTTGCCGCGGCGGTAGACGGCAATCCCAAGACCAGCTGGTCCGCAACGAGCAAGTCCGCCGCCACATTCGAATTTGATGGCGATATCGGCTTCGACGGCGGCACAATACTTACCATCGCGCTGCAAATCCCCAAAAGCGGTCCATTTGCCATCGTCGATACGCGTTTCGCCATTTCCACTTCCTCTGCCACGCCGATAAACGCGCCGGCGATCGATCAAACGATCTTCGAACTATCGACGGCGCTGCAGCCAACGCAGGGCGTGTGGAAAGCCGACCAGCGTGACGGCGTTCTTCCTTGGGTTCGGCGGATTAACCCCGACGCCGAAATGGTGTACGCCGCTGTCGAGAAAAGTGCCAAGGACGAGCCGAAGCCGACCCTGATCGACGTCTTCGCCGCTCAATCCGGTCGCGGCGGCCCCGTCAACTTCCTGATCCGCGGCGAACCGGAGAAGAAACGCGAAGTCGTCAATCCGGGCTTCGCTCAAGTGCTCACCAGCGCGACCATCAACGAGAAGAAATGGCTCGTCGACAAGACCGACCCGCGCGTCAGTCTCGCCAACTGGCTCACCGACACCGAGCACGGCGCAGGCAACCTCGTCGCCCGCGTCATCGTCAATCGGCTCTGGCAGCATCACATGGGCAAGGGCCTCGTCGCCACGCCCAACGACTTCGGCGTCCAGGGCGATCCGCCGACGCATCCCGAGTTGCTCGACTACCTCGCCAAGGAACTGATCCGCAACGGCTGGCGTCTGAAGCCGATCCACAAGCTGATCATGACGAGTGCCGTCTACATGCAGTCGAACGCGACCAGCGAGCAGGCCATGAAGATCGACCCCGCCAACAAGCTCTGGTGGCGGCGCCCGACGCGCCGCCTCGAAGCCGAGGCCATCCGCGACAACCTGCTGGCGATCGCCGGCACCCTCGATCTCAAGATGTACGGCCCCGGCACGCTCGACGGCAACACCCCGCGCCGCAGCGTCTACCTCACCGTCAAACGCAGCCAGATGGTCCCGTTCCTGACCATGTTCGACGTCCCCGAAGCCCTGCAAAGCATCGGCGAACGCAGCGTCACCACGGTCCCGACGCAATCGCTGGCGTTCATGAACTCCCCGCTGGTGCGCGGCGCCGCCCAGAAGCTCGCCACGCGCGTGAAGGCGAAGACCGACGAGGAATCGGTCGAGCAAGCATACCTGATCGTGCTCGCCCGCCGCCCGACCGACAGCGAACGCCAACGCATGGTGTCGTTCATCGCCCGCCAGGCCGAGAGCTACGGCAAAGCCCCGCAAGCCCGCGACCAGGCGG
>JACQFG010000212.1 GCA_016200155.1 Planctomycetota bacterium
GCGACTGCCCTGCCGGCCCTGGACGCAGCACTGGCGAACGGCCGACTCTTCGGCACGCCGGAGGTCATCGCCCTGATGACGCAGCTCCGCAAGCAAGCGGGGAAGTGATTGGGTGATGGCATTCAGAGCCTGAAGCGTGAGCGAAGGATGGGGCGTCCTTCGCTCACGCTTCAGGCTCTGATTTCATTGCTACTGCTTGATGTCGTAGCAAAGGATCTGGTCGTTGCCGCGCAGGTAGAGTCGGCCGTGATAGATGACGGGGTGCTGCCAGCCGGGGGTGCTCAAGGGGGGCGTGAAGGCGCCCTTGACTTTGTAGGCGGTCGGCGCGGCTTCAATCAGGGCCATGACGCCGCTTTCGTAGCGGAAATAGAGGTTGCCGTCGGCGAAGAGGACCGCCGCGGAGCGACCGCCCGGGCCGCGTTCGGGACCCCACACGAGTTTGCCGGTCTTCCATTCGAGGCAGAACGGCAGCCCTTCGTTGTGTCCGTGTCCGCCGTAGATGTAGTCGCCGAGCATGATCATGCCGCCGTGATGGTTCTGGAGCTTGCCGCCCTTGAGGAAATATTGCTCTTCGACTTTGATGCCTTTCTTGCCGTCGGGCACGAGCTTGAGCAAGGCGGCGCCGGTGCCGTAGCCTGTCGAGGTGAAGACGAAATCGCCTTTGACGATGGCGGTGGGGATATTGGCGGTGCCGTTGGCGACTTTGGCGTAGTTCCACAGGAACTTGCCGGTCTCGGCTTCGACGCCGATGAGGCCGAGCTGGTTGTGGCAGAGGGTGATGTACATTTTGACGCCGGCGACGTCGGCCTTGACGATGGAGCCAAAGCCGGTGCCGTCGTTCTTGGGGGAGGGGCAGGTCCAGTAGGTGTCGCCGCTGCGCTTGTTGAGGGCGACCATGCACGTCTTGCCGCCGGGAGCGCAGATCAAGTGATCGCCGTCGATCGTCACGGATTCGGCATATCCGCCGAAACCGGGCCGCCTGTTATCCACCATATTGAATTCTTTGAAGATATCCTTTTGCCAGACAACGGCGCCGTCCGCCGTCTTCAAGCAGAAGAGCTTGCCTTGCTGGGACAAGACGTAGACGTGTTCGCCGTCAACGGTGGGCGTGCTGCGCGGCTCATTGCCCCCGGCGTTGGCCAGCTTGGTGTTCCAGATTTCCTTGCCGGTGTCGGCGTTGATGCAGAACGCGCTCACCTGTCCTTTGACGTGTCCCATGGTGAAAATCTTGCCCTGGACAATCGCCAGGCTGGACATCCCGGAACCGACCGACGATCCGCCGTTGACCTTCTTAGCATCCCACAGCAGCTTCGGTCCATCCTTGGGCCATTCCTTGAGGAGCCCGGTATCGGTGCAGATGCCGTCGCGCGCCGATCCGCGCCATTGCGGCCAATCGGCGCCATTCTTGTTCGGCGGGGCGCGGTCGGGCTTGGAAAACGCAGCAGAAACCAGAAGAGACAAGGCGAAACACGCGAAGAGAAGGGAACGCATCAGGAGGCTCCGTGAGCAAGGCGGGGTGTAGGAATCGGCGGGATCGCGGGCGTTGCGACTTCCTCTTTTGTAATCGACCGCCTCGCAAAGAGCAAGGGCGGGCTCATCTTCTCCTGGATCGCGTGAGGCCCTATAATGCCCAGCGTGCGTCGGGAGAGGTGACAGAGTGGCCGATTGTGCCGGTCTCGAAAACCGGTGTGCGCGCAAGCGTACCGAGGGTTCGAATCCCTCCCTCTCCGCTTGTTTTAGACACGTCGAAAAGCAGCAAGAACCGCAAAGTGAGATCGATCGGCCCGCGCTAGATGCGGCCACGGCAGACCAACGACGGAGTGGCTTGTCACAGCTAAAATGTCGGGTTGCGATGATGTGGCACGACGCTCCGCGTCGTGATAGATGCGACGCGGAGCGTCGCACCACATTGGGGGTACCCGACAAATAAGCTGTGACAATGCAGTAATCCGCTTATTCCGCGGCAGGTGGCGTGGCATCCGCCAGCGCGGGGAGCGTGAAGCAGAAGGTGGTGCCTTGGCCGGGTTCTGAAGCGCCGACCCACATCTTGCCGCCGTGATGTTCGACGACGCGCCGGCAGTAGGCCAGGCCGATGCCGTGGCCGGCAATGGCCCGGCCGTCCGCGTCCTTGACGTGGTCGCGCTTGAACAGGCCGAAGAGTCGCTCCCACTTGTCGATGTGCGGCGTGTGCTTGTAGATGCGCTCGACGCCCATGCCGTTGTCGCGCACGCTGAAGAGCCATTCATCCTCGCGCCGCGCCGCGCTCACGTGAACCTTGGGGGCACGCTTGGCCCGATACTTGATGGCGTTGCTCAGGAGGTTGCGGAACACCGCCTTCAGGCTCTCGCGATGAGCGAGCAGGTTCGGCAGCGCGCGAAAGGTGATCCGGCCCCCGCAGGCGTCGAGGTCGCGCTGCAGCTCGGTGCGCACCTCACGCAAGAGGTCGGCACAGGCGAAGCGGTCGAATCGCTTTGCCGTCTCGCTCACGCGGGCGAACTCGAGCATCCCGTTCACCATTTTCACCATTTCCGCGCAGAACGACTCGACGTTGGCGAGTCGCTTCGTCGGCGTGACGTTTTTTTCCGAAAGCGCCTCGGAGAGGTCGCGCAGATGATGGGACATCTCATGGGCGACGTCGGTGCCGTACTTGGCCAGTGCCTCGTTGGAGGCGTTCAAGGCGGCGGTCCGGTCGGCGACGCGCTCCTCGAGCGTGCGATTGAGCTGGATCAGCGCCTCCTCGGCATTCTTCATGCGGGTAATGTCGAAGGCGACTCCCTGGAGGAACATCGGCCGGCCGCCGGCGTCGCGGATGACCTTCGCCTCGCCATGGACCCAGACGACCCGCCCGTCACGGGCGATGAAGCGGTACACCGAGCGGAATGGCTGGGCGGTGGCGCAGGTGCGGGCGAACTCGATATGCCAGCGTTCGCGGTCCTCCGGGTGCAGTTGCCGATGCCAGAGCACCGGGTCCTCCAGCCATTCGCGCTGCGTGAAGCCGAGCAGGTCAACGATCTGCGGGCTGACGTAAAGTTCGCTCTTGGCCTCGTCGAGCGCCGCCATGAAGGTGACGGCGGGAATCTCCTCGACGAGCGAGCGGTAGCGCAGCTCGGCCTTGGCGAGTTCCGCCTCGCGCGCCTTGCGCTCGGTGACGTCGCGGATGACGCTGGTGACCAACAGGCCATGGTCGGTCTTGAGCGGGCTGAGGCTGATCTCGACAGGGAACTCGCGGCCGTCCTTGCGCACGCCGAACAGCGGCAATCCCGCGGCGCCCATGGGGCGCGTGCGCGCTTCGTCGAAGAACCCACGGCGCTTTTGCACGTGCTTCTTGTGGTAGCGCGCCGGCACCAGCATCTCGATCTTCTTGCCGCGCATTTCCGTGCGGTCGTAGCCGAACATCTTTTCGGTCTGGATATTGACGAGCACGATCGTCCCGTGGCCGTCGATCGTCACCATCGCGTCCGGCGCCGATTCCAGGATATCCAGCAGCGTCTTGTTGGACAGGTCCGGCAGCGAACCGGTTGATTCCTCCGGCGGGTCCGGCTCCGCAATCGAGGACCGCGCCGGGTCGGGCGACGCGGGCGCCGGCTCGGCCTCCGCCTCGGACCCGTGCGGGATCAGGCTGCGCAGCAACGTCTCGGCAGCCTGCTCCGACAGCTCCGACCAGAGCAGCTCCACGTTCGGGGCGCTCAGCTTCTGCAAAATGGCCACGGCGTCTTCATAGGTCGACAGCGCCGGCATCGTGGCGATTTCAGAATCATTCATGGCCAATCCTCTCCAAAAGCGCTTGCACCAAGGCGATCGTTCCGGGAATCGCCGCCGCCACCGGGTCGCTCAGGCCGATCTGGCCTTCCTCGGGACCGAACGACGCGGGCTCGCAGCCGACGAGCCAGAGCGGCGGCAGCTTTCCTTGCGTTGCCCGGATCAGCCGCAGCACGCGCACCGGGTGCATGCCGTGTGTATCGATTACGTCGTCGGCATCGGGCAGATCGTCGAGTGTCGGCTCGAGCACGTACAACGCTCCCGATGCGCCGCCTCGTTTTACCACGTCCAGCAGGATCACGGCGGCGTAATCGTCCTGCAAGGCGAACGCCAGGTCATGGCCGCGAATCCCGAAATCGACGACGCGCACATGCGGCGGCAAGGGCGTCTGCGCCAACCGGCGCGCGGCCTCGCTGCCGAAGGCGTCGTCGCCGTGAAACAGGTTGCCGACACCGGCGATGAGCACGCGCGGGTTCATGAGTCGTCTCCGGCGCCGAGCCCGAAGCGCAAGCAAGGGACACGCTCATCCCTTGCTTGCGGTTCGGGCTCAAAGCAGCTCAATCTCTGCCCGGCTGAAGAAGAACCGGTGGCCCGGTTTGCCGGCGTGTCCGAGGTCGCGGCCGGGATCATCGTCCAGCGTCACCGTAAAGAACACGCGCCCCTCGAAGTCCTGTTCGATCGAGGCGATGGTTGCTCGTTTGCCGTCCAGGGCAAGATCGAGGATGTCGGCCCGGCCGCGCGGATGCAGACGGACGCGCATCCCAGGTTCGAGGGCCGCGGACGTCCGCCATGCTCCGTGCAGCGCGGCGAGTTGAGCGTCCGTCAGGTGCTCGGTGCGCTCCAGGATGCCGCGCGTCCGCTCATCGCGGCGCATCGCGTCCTTCTCCGCGTCCGTCAAGGTCAAGATGCGCAGTGTCAATATCTCGTCGATCTCGGTGCCGTCGAAGAGGTCGCCTGGACTCTCCGGGGCGACCTGCGGAAAGTCGTAGAGGATGATGGGAGCAGCCAGGAGCATGTCGTGCCGGGCCTGGTCGCCGACGAGGACCGGCCAGGCCCCGCGATTCCGGCACGTCGCCGCCAGCGCCCGGGCATCATCCGGCGGATCGATCGACGAAAGGAAGCGGCCGTTCTCGACGCCGAGAACTGCGTGCGTGGACAACATGAGCGCGGATGAGGCCGGCGCCTCGTTGGCGATGCGCAAGCCAATCTTGACGATTGGATCGTTCCCGGCCTCGATGGCCAGCTCCGCGCTGCCTTCGAGGGTGCTGTCCTTGCGACCTTGCCAGCCACGAAACGCAAACGCCGTTGTTATCGGTCCGTCGGCCAGATCGTTCAGCGCGCAAGCCGGCATCACCACTTCGCGTTCTGTGACGGCGCCGTCGTCCATCGCCTGCAAGAAGCGAACCCGGCCGTGAAGTGCCGTGCCCGGGTTGCCGCGCACCAGGAACTCCGTCTGCATGGCCCACGGCTCGATTTCACCGGCTGCCATGCTGCAGGCTTTCGGGAGGAGCGATCCGAGCAGCGAGGGCCGCCGATTCTTGACGGACGATCGGCGATAAGGATACAGCGAATATCCTTCGTAAAGAATTGCCCGCGCAATCGGGTCCACTCGCGTGAAGTCCACGGCGCTAACCCTCCCGGACCACGGGCAGCGACAGCAGCGTGCTCACCGCCGCATCGGCATCGATGATCTCGATTCGCAAGATGTCCGGCGCCCGATCGAGGATGGCGCGCTCGAGCAAGTCGTGAGCGTCCTGCCCGCCGCCGACGCGCAGGCGCACCGCGTCGTGGCTGGCGTCGATCATCTCCACGGACGCGCCGTGCCGGGCCAGCAGCGGGCGAACCTGATCGAGAGCTTGCCGCACCCGCGTTTCCAGGTCGACCGGATGCAGGCCGTGCAGGAGCAACAGTCGGCTGACCAGCTCGTCGGCAACCAGCTCGGCGAGTGCCGCGCCGGGAATCTTCTCGAGGATATTGGCCAGCCCGGTGCGATGCACGTCGAGCAAGGCGCGCACTATCTCGACCGCCGAGGCGCGGACCACGGGATTGCCGTGCTCCTGGATGGCCGCGATCAGCTCCTCGATGCGCTGCATCCGGTCCTGAAAGGGGGCGTTGTCCATGGCTACCTCGCAAGCCGCCAAAATCGTAGGACAGGCTGCCAGCCTGTCCCCGGTGCGTTGTGGGTATTCCGGGACAAGCTGGCAGCTTGTCCCTACGGCAGACGGCCGAACGTCGGTGAATGGTTGGCCGTGATCTCCTTGCCGTCGCCCAGGTACATGTGGACGCCGCACGGCAAGCACGGATCGAAGCTGCGCACGGTGCGCATGATGTCGATGCCCTTGAAGTTATCCGGGCCGTTCTCTTCGAAGATGGGCGTGTTCTGCACGGCGTCCTCGTAGGGGCCGGGAGTCCCGTCGGCGTCGCGCGGGCTGGCGTTCCAGCAGGTCGGCGGATAGGGATGATAGTTGGCGATCTTGCCGTTGCGAATGACGACGTGATGCGACAGGACGCCGCGCACCGCCTCGTGGAAGCCGCAGCCGATCGCCTCCTCGGGCACGCGGAACTCCGTAGCAGTCTTGAGCCGGCCGGCGTGAACCTCGGCAAGCCCCTTCTCCACAAAATGCAAGGCGAGGGCGGCCGCGTAGGCCTGGAAATAAGTGCGCGCCCGGTTGCGCTCCAGCGTGTTGCTCCAGCGCGGGATCTTCCACTCGAGCGTGGTCTCGGGCAGCGCCATGGTCTTCGGCAATCGAATCTCGACGCTGCGGCCGGTCGCCTTGACGTAGCCGACATCGACGAGCCCGGCGAGGGCAGTGGCCCAGAAACGCGCCAGCGGTCCGCCGCCCGTGTCGAGCGCCAGCAGCTTGCCGGTCTGCCTGTCGAACCAGCGCGGCGACATGACCCAGGTGTACTTGCCGTCGAGATCGCGCTTCTGCGGCTTGGGGAGCGTGGTCTGGTTCCATGGATGGCGTTGATCGACCGGATTACCGAGCGGGTCATGCTTGACGAAGGTTTCGCCGTCCTGCCAGTCTTCGTAGAAGGAGCTGCCGAGCAGGATGCGGATGCCGAGGTTGATGTCAACGAGATCGGTCGTGATCAGCTTGCCATCGACGACGACGCCGGGGGTGACGTACATGCCGCGGCCCCAGGTTGCCATGTTGGCGTAGGTGTAATCGCAGACATCGGGATTGTTGAAGGAGCCCCAGCAGCCCAGCAAGGTGCGGCGCAGGCCGACCTGCTCGTAGCCGGGCAGGGCGTCGTAGAAGAAGTCGAACAGATCGTCGTGGAGCGGGACCGTCTTTTTCATGAACTCGACGTACTTCAGCAAGCGCACGAGGTAGTCGGTGAAGAGCTGGACGGAGGGGACGGTGCCGACGCCGCCCGGATAAAGCGTCGAGGGATGCACGTGCCGGCCTTCCATCAGGCAGAACATCTCGCGCGTCAGCCGGCTCATCTGCAAGGCTTCGAGATAGAACTTTCCCTGGAAGGGATTGAGGGCCCGCATGATGTCGGCGATGGTGCGGAAGCCGTGCAGATCGCCGTGCGGGGCGAGCGTCTTCTCCGCCTTGGCCAGCACCGACGGGTTGGTCTCCTTGACCATCTGTTCGCAGAAATCGACGCCGACCAGGTTGTCCTGAAAGAGGTTGTGATCGAACATGTACTCGGCCGCCTCGCCGAGGTTGATGATCCACTCGGCCAGGGCCGGCGGGCGGATGCCGAAGGCCATGTTCTGGGCATAGCAGGCGCAGGTAGCGTGATTGTCGCCGCAGATGCCGCAGATTCGGCTGGTGATGAAATGGGCATCGCGCGGGTCCTTGCCTTTGAGGAAGATGCTGTAGCCGCGAAAGATGCTGGAGGTGCTGCGGCACTCGGCGACGGTCTTGTTGGCGAAGTCGATCTTGGTGTGGATGCCAAGACTGCCGACGATGCGCGTGATGGGGTCCCAGGAGATGTTGACCAGGTTTTTGTTGTCGATGGGCATGGGGGCATCCTTGCCGCTTGCGGCGTAGCAGGTTTTGCAACGCCGCAAGCGGCATTATTTGTGGCGCCAATCGGGTTCACGATTCATGGACGCTTGCGTGAAACGACGCAGCGCACGCACGGTGCGGCCATAAATCTGCACAGCCGCCGACGAGAGCTGAGCGCCCGGCGCCATGGTGAGGAACGGCGTGAATTTGTCGGGGAAGCCGGGCATGGTGCAGCCGATGCAGACGCCGCCGACGTTGGCGCAGCCGCCGACGCCTCCCATCCAGCCGCGCTTGCCGACGTTGCATTGCACCACCGGGCCCCAGCAGCCGAGCTTGACGATGCACTGCCGTTGGCCATACTCCGCGGCGAAGTCGGCCTGTTCGTAGAATCCGCCGCGATCGCAGCCCTCGTGCACGGTCTGGCCGAACAGCCAGACGGGCCGCAACTGCGTGTCGAGCGGAATCGCCGGCGCTTTGCCGGCCGCCTGATACAGCAGGTACAGCAGCGTTTCCATGAAGTTATCCGGCTGCACCGGACAGCCGGGCACGCACACGATCGGCACGCCCGCCTTGTCGGGCCAATCCCAGCCCAGGTAGTCGGGCAGGCCCATGGCGCCGGTGACGTTTCCCTCCATGGCATGAACGCCGCCGTAGGCCGCGCATGTGCCGGCGGCGACGACGGCCCACGCTTTGGGCGCCAGCCGGTCGATCCAGTCGCACGTCGGAATCGGCTGTCCCGCCGCGTCGAGCCCGAAGCCGGCCCAGTAACCTTCGCTCTTGTTCTTTTCGTTGGGAATCGAGCCTTCCACGACCAGGATGAAGGGCTTGAGCAACCCGTCCGCGGCGCGATGAAATGCTGCGAGGAAGTCGTCGCCGTTGCGATAGGCCAGGACGGCATTGTGGAGGTTGACTTTGGGCAGCCCGGGAATGGCGCCGAGCAGCACATCCTCGATGCTGGGCTGCGTGGCCGCGGTGATCGACACCGTGTCGCCGTCGCAGCTGAGGCCGGCGGTGAGCCAGAGAATATCCAGTTCCGCGATGGGCATCGTTCGTTCCTGGAAGTTAAAGCAGCCAGTCCTGCGAATCGCGTGCTCCTCGCAGGGCCTGGTTGCATTGTATGGAACGCTGCGTCTCACTTCTTTTCGAGCTTCTGCAGAAATGTTTGGACCTGCATGGTGTCGGTGATCGGATTGACGTTCACGTTTTTGTAGGCGATTTTGCCGTCCAGGCCGATGATGAAGGTCCACCGCGCGGCGGTGACCTCGCGCCTGAACTCGAGCTTCGTCCTGTCCTTGTCCGGCAAAATGGTTTTGACATTCCCGCCGGGGCCTACGGGGACGCCGAACTTCTTGGCGAGTTCGCCTTTCTCGTCGGCGACCAGCGTGTAGGTCAGCTTGTAGGTATCCTTGAAGAGAGCGTGCGTCTTGGCGGAATCACCGCTGACCCCGATGACCTCGGCGCCGTGGTCATAGAGCTTGTTCATGTTTTCCTGAAATTTCTTGGCCTGGGAGGTACAGCCGGGCGTGAAGTCGCCGGGGTAGAAGTAGACGACGATGAACTTCTTGCCGACGTGATCCGCGGACTTCCAGGTGAGCCCGGCAGCGTCCTTGGACTCGAACGCCGGGGCGCGATCGCCGACCTCGAGGCTCGCTTTTTTCTCGATCTTGGCGTCGTGGGCGGCGCCGGCGGTCAGGACCAGGACACTCGGCAGGCATCCCATCACAATCGTGCGGAACTGAATGCGCATGGTTTTCCTTTCCAGAAACAGGGTGGAAGGCTCCTCGCATGCCGGACGCCCGAGCGCCCGCTTTGTTGACGCTACGCCGCCGGCAGCCTCACGACGGTGAGCCAGAAGTCCTCGATGGAGCGAACGACGTTGATGAACTCGCGCACATCCATGGGTTTGTTGACGAAGCAGTTGGCGTGG
Source organism: Planctomycetota bacterium (assembly GCA_016200155.1). GTDB lineage: Bacteria > Planctomycetota > Planctomycetia > Gemmatales > Gemmataceae > SIAQ01. The sequence continues at coordinate 9,652 of JACQFG010000212.1, forward strand.
CGGTCATATGCTTCCAGCACGGCGCGCTCCTCCCGGGAGCCGGTCATGATGACGACCGGAATGCGCTTCAGGTGGGGGTCCTCCTTGATGTGGGCCAGCACATCGGCGCCGCTGATCTTGGGGAGATGCCAATCGAGGAGGATCAGGTCGGGCCGGGCGGCCTCCGCGAAGGTTCCTTCCTTGTGCAGGAAGTCGATGGCTTGCTGGCCGTCCTGGACCCAGACGACGCGGTTGCGGACCTTGCCCTCGCGCAGCGCGTCGAGCGTCCGCCGCGCGTCCGATTCGGTATCCTCGACCAGCAAGATCTCGACCTTCTCGTCGTCGGATTGCTTGGCTGGGATGGTGCGTTGTTTTTTCATGATGTCCCCGATGGCTCCGTGTGCTCGTACCGGACCGGCTTTCAACCTGTCCTACGTTCAACTAGATTGGCCAGGGCGCTAGCGCTCGCATGAGGCAGTCCAGGAAGCGCTGCAGCAAGCCGGACTCGGCACGGGTGTCCGGCGCGGCCGCTTTGGCGACGACGCCTTGAGGCGGGGCGTTGGGAGCAATCGATGCGCTGCCGGGAGGCGCCTCGTCCCGGATGCGCACACCGAAATCGCGTTGGGCGGGCATGGTATTCCCTGCGCAAATGGAGTGCTCGATCGATGAACCGCCGGATGATCGTGTGCCGCTACGCATTGGGCGCGGACAGCGCGTTCAAGAGAAGGGTGAGAAACCGGTTCCCGGCCATCTTCCGCTCAGCGGGCTTGACGGCTGGCTTCGCATTGAAGGCATCGGCCTTGACGCCGCGAACAGGGTTCTTCACGAACAGCGACTTGACGAGAGCTTGCATGACTGAATCTCCTGAAGGGGCCGAGAATTTTGACCGTCGTTTGCTCGCCGGTCTCTACCTATAGGCCAAACGTTTCAGCAATGTGTCAGGAGGCGCGTCGCAAGTTATTTATTGATAAGGAGATAAAATCTTGACGTGTCAAAAAACGTGTACCGGAATTATTCAAAAGCTTCCAGATTGCCGGCGTCGTCCTTGTAGCCTCCTGGCCTGCGCCGTCGGCCGCCGCTGCGTGACAGGAGGGCCCGATTGATGATCGGGTCGCGCCGGAGCTTCGACATGCCGCAGCCGAGCCGACGAGCAAATTCCGCGACGGTCATTTCCGGATGATTGGCAATGAGCACCAGCGCCTTGGTCTGAAAGCTGAGGGCGTTCGGCCTGCCCGACTCATCCTCCAGGAGTTCCGCGCGCGGCACGCCGAGGAGGCGTTCGATCGCCTCGTCGTTGCCCTTGGCGGCGATCGAGACTTGCGACAGGAGTTCCTGATTGAGCAGCGACCGCAAATAAACGTGCAGCCTGGTCTTGCCGGCCTTGAGGGCGAGTTCGACGGCGCGCGCCAGGGATGCCGCGATGCTCGTTTCGGCCTGCAGGGCGATGTGCAGCTTCGGCGCCAGCTCCTTCCAGAACTCGTCGTTCCCGCCGGCCAGCTTGGACACGACGATGGTGTCCAGGTCCTTCACTTCATCGACAATCGCCGACGGCGCCAGGCCCGTGATCAGGATGGCCGGGATGCGCACGCCCTTTTTGCGCAGCATTTTCAGGAATTCGCTGCCCGGAATGCCAGGCATATGCTGGTCAATGAGGACGAGGTCGAATTCGCCGCCAGCGAGCACGTCCAGCCCGCCCTCGGCGCGCTCCAGGCACGCGGTTTGATGCCCGTCGTTCTCGAGCGCTTGCCGGAGGAACTCGCGCAGCCTGTCGTCGTCATCGATGAGCAGGATCTTGGCCATGAGCGAGGAGCGCCTTTCCTTCCCGGCTGCAGGGGCAAGCGAGCCGCTTGCCCCTACGGCGACATCGCTACTTCTTCTGCACGCGAATCTCGATCTTGCGAAACTCGCACGGATGGCTTTCCGCCTGCAGGGCGATGTAGCCTTCCTCCAGCAGCAGCTTGCCGTTGGCGATCTTGATGAGGGCGGCGCCGTCCTTGTCCTTCGGGTCGAGCTGCGGCTGTTCGAATTCCATGACGACTTCGCCGTTGATGATGTGCTTCATTTTGCCGGACCCGCGCACCTGCAGCTCGGCTTTGACCCATTGATCACCGCGGAACGTTTTGGATTTCGAGTTGACGCAGTGCTGGGTGATGAGCTTGCCGTCGATCACGACGTTGGTTCCGGGCGAGCACATGCTGCCGGTGGGACGTTCTCCCTTGTCGGCGCCGCCGAGGAACTGGAACTCGATCGAGACGGGGAAGTCCTGTTCCTTGCGCATGCTCTGCGGCGACTGACAGTGGAACATCAGGCCGCTGTTGCGCAAGGCCCAGCCGGGCGCCCCTTTGGCCTGGTCGCCGAGGAAGCGGTATTCGAGGCGGATGTCGTAGTGGGAGAACTTGTCC
>JACQFG010000013.1 GCA_016200155.1 Planctomycetota bacterium
GGACAAGCGAGCCGCTTGTCCCTACGGCTAGAATGTCAAGGTCGCTTCCAAAAAACCTGCAAACAGCGTGCGAACATCGTTGTCCGTTTTGTTGAATAGATCTCGGAAACCTTGTCCCGGTATCAATGTTGAAAATCCTGCTTTGAGAATGACATTGTTGTTCAGAAGCGGGCGATACTCGGTGCCGATACTCAGATCAACGCCAATGAAGTGATTGATATGTTGTTGATACGTAAACTGTTGGAGTGGTTGAACGGAGTCGAACCACAACACATTCGCATTGTTGATGAGCCGCCATTTGGGCGTCACGTCGAAGTCGGCGCCGACATTCACCAGGTTGAGGCCTGGGTTGACGAAGTTCGTTTGCCCTTGAAACTTGCTCGAGCGCAGGTCGGGGATCAAGCTCATGCGCTGCACGAGATTGACGCCGAACAGCTTGAGTTGCTGGCGCTGCCAGTAGCTGAACTCGCCGCCGGCGAAGTTCGGGTTGTCCATGATCGAATCGAAGCCGGTCGCATGGCCATTGTTGAGATTGCGATCGCCGGAAGACAGAAAGCCGGAGATGCGAAAGCGCGCCCAGTCGTAATCGAGACTGAGTTCAAGGGCGGCCATGTAGGCGCTGATGTCCTGCGCTTGATTGGCGAGCGGATTGAGCGAATCATGGCCGACGGCCCAGTAGACGGCATGGCTGATGTTGAGTCGATTGATGTGCCCATCGCCGGCCCAGCCAATGTACGCAACGTCGATCGTGTGCGGTTGAAACACGCCAACGGGATCCGGACGCACCAAGAAGCCGTTCGTGTCAAATTTGAGCGTCGGCGAATCGTGATTGTAGTGAACACTCAGTTGGGTTGTGTAACCAGGAAAGATGAAATCTTGACGATAATAGTTGGCAATGGCAACCTGTTGCTGTCGATCGCGAAAGGTGTTGATCAAGCTGTTGGTGTCCTTTTCCTGCATGTTGAAATAAACGAGGTTGAACTGATCGCGATTGGAAAAGTTGTTGCCGAAGAGCCGGACGCCGCGGTTGACATCGCTGAAGATGAAACCGCGGAAATCGCTGGTGAACGGTTGCGCGCCGAGACGGAGGGACGCGAAATCATAGTTGGGCCCGATGTCGGCGAGTTTGCTTTCCACGAACCACTCTTGCAGCGTGACAAAGCTTCGGCCGCGCGTCGTTCCCTTGCTGACGTCCGGGCTGACGAAGGCCAGTTCGTTGACGGCGATGTAGTTGACGTTGACGGCGGGTGTGGCCTTGATGCGCCAGTCTACGGGGCGGAAGGCGGCGTCGCCGTGGAACAGATCGAAGGAGAAGAAGAAATTCTGGTTGTAGAACAGTTGTCCCGGCCGGCCGAAGAAGTCCTGCGAGTTGCCGCGCGATGTGCTTTCAAATGGCGTGGTCCCGATCGGCGTCTGGCGCGGTTCAAGGAGCGCCTGCGTGGTGGCAGTGAACTCGAAAAAGATGTTCTGCCCCAGGATGGGGTAGTCTCCCTTGAGCACGTTCTGGTTGTACGGGTCCCACCAGCGGCCTTGCACATACGGATAGTCGTCGTTGCGCGGATGCCCTTTGCCGTAACGGTCCCATTGCGGGAAGCCGATGCGCCAGCGATCCTCGACGGGGACGAAATGTTCGCTCTGCTGCGTCTCGCGCTGCCGGATGCCGGATCGCCCCGCGTATCCCAGAGGAGCATCGGCGGGTTGCAGCGACACCGTGGCAGCTTCGGTCACCGGCCGAGGCATACTGGGCAACTCTTCGGGCTGCACGTACCCGACTCGCTGGACGGGCAGGGACCACTCGATCGCTGTCGGTGATTGCACCACGGGCTGAACAACGTCGATGGTCGACACCGGATCGAACTGCAGCATCTGGCGCGGACGCGGCTGCACCAGTTCAAAGCGCAACCCGTCGCGCAGCATAAATTGGCCGACCGTTAGATATTCGCGCCGGCAAACGCTCCGTGACTCGGTTCTGCGACTCGTCAGGCCCGGAATCATTGGCGGTCGTGCGATCGGAGCAACGGGCTCCATCTCAATTAATCCAGACGTGACTCGCGGCGGCGTAGGTCGAACCAGCAACTCGGTGACGCCGGTGTATGACCCAGTGTGCTGAGGTTTGATGGGCGTGATTTCATTTGCATCCTGGGCAGCATGCGCAACCTGGGCGAGCCATCCCTGCAGAAGGATGACGCTCAGCAGCAGAGCGAACCCTGCTCTTCGAGTTTTGACGGCCGATTCCGGCATGCTGCAGTCCAGGGACGGAACTTGAGCGAGTTTGGCAATTAGTCCTTTCATCGGGATAATCTGGATAGGAACTTGACGGTGATATCGATTTTGCGGGCAACTCTTTTTGCGGAATCGTGGCGTTCCTTTTCAGCTTTGCCCACCTTGTTGCCGATATAGTTTGCAGAATCCGAACAATCGGCAAAAACCGCAAACTCACGCTGACTTGCCATGCAAAGAACTTGGATCGCAATCGGACTGCTCCTTTTGCTCAACGTTTCGTTGGCCCAGGGACAGACCGCAGACGAGCCCAGTGATTCGCGAATCGGGGGATTGCGTTCGTTCTTTTCCTGCAAGCGCACGGATCGTCCGGTCGCCGAGAGCGCCGAAGACGCCGAGGCATTCGCGGCGGCGACGCGCAAGCCGCAGCGTCTCTGGGTGCGCGGCGAGTACATGATCTGGTGGATCAAGGCGGCGAACTTTGCGCCGCTGGTGACGACGGGCGACTTCACCGAGCCGGCGCCCGGCGCGCTCAACTCCTTGAGCACGAGTATTCTCTTCGGCGGCAACGGCATGGACTTCGCTGATCGCCGCGGCGGCCGATTCAGCGCCGGCTGGTGGTTCGACGACGAGCAATCAGTGGGGCTGGAGGCCGGCTACTTTTTCCTGGCGGGGCGTTCGGTCCATCACGTCTCGATCTCGCCGGGCAATCCGGTGCTGGCGAACCCGTTCTTCAACGTCAACACGGGCCAGCCGGACTCGTCGCTCGTGTCGTACCCCGGCATCATGAGCGGGCAGATCGCGGTCGATGCCCCGAGCTTCCTGCAAGGAGCCGAGGTCAACCTGAGCGCGGCGTTGTGGCGAAACGAGCGCGTGCGATTCGAACTTCTCGCCGGCTTTCGCTACGTGAACCTGAGCGAACGGCTGACCATCGACGAATCCTCGCTCGTTCAGTTGGCCCCGCAGTTCGTCGGCCTGACACCGCTCGACGGCAACACGATCACGACAAGCGATCGCTTTGACGCCCAGAACCACTTCTATGGCGGTCAGCTCGGCACGCGCGTCGAGTTGAACCATAAACGCTGGACGCTGAGCGTGCTCGCCAAGGTTGCCCTGGGCGCATCGCGCGAGATCGTGAGCATTCGCGGCAATACCAGCATCGACACAACGCCCGCATTCAACGCGAACGGCGGACTGTATGCCGTGTCGAGTAACAGCGGCGCCTTCACGCGCAACACGTTCGCCGTCGTGCCGGAAGCGGGGATCAACCTCGAGTTTCGATTGACGGAGCGCGTGCGTGTTTTCGGCGGGTACACGTTTCTTTACTGGAGCAACGTCGTGCGGCCCGGCGATCAGATCGACACCACCGTCAACCTGAACTTTGTGCCGACGAGCATGACGTTCGGCGCCGTCGGCGGTCCGGCTCGGCCAGCGTTCGCGTTTCGCAGCACCGATTTCTTCGCGCATGGCGCCAATGTAGGGCTCGAGTTTCGCTATTGATGTTTTCGTTTTGCTTTCGCATGGCGTCGAGCGAACGCTAAGCCGCAAGCGGTGAGGATGAATATGAAACCGCAAGTCGAGCAGCTTGAAGACCGCCTGATGCCGGCGTTCATCGCCAGCCAGTTGCCGATCGTGGCCCTGCCGCCGTTGACGCTGACGACTTCACAGACGGCAACGCTGCTGCAGCGTGCGGCCGCCGCGACCGGCAGCGACGACGCCATCATTGCCGTCGTCGATCGCAATGGCTCGATCCTCGGCGTCCGCGTTGAAGGCAACGTATCGGCCGCGATCACGGGTGACGTCAACAAGCTCGACTTCTCCATCGACGGGGCCGTCGCTCTTGCTCGCACGGCCGCATTCTTCTCGACCAATGACACGCCGCTCACGTCGCGGACGATTCAGGCGATCAGCCAATCGACGATCACGCAGCGCGAAGGCAACTCGTACTCGTACATTTCCGATCCGAGTTCGACCCTCGGCGGCCCCGGCTTCGTCGCCCCCATCGGCATCGGCGGGCACTTCCCGCCCGGCGTCGCCAATACGCCGCAGGTCGATCTCTTCGGCATCGAGCACACCAACCGCGACATGCTCGTCAATCCAGGCCCCAACGGCGTGCTCAACACGCCGTTCGACGGCGGCTTCGGCGCCGACGACGTCGGCCTCATCGATCGCTTCAACGTCACGCCCAACGCTGCCAAGAGCATGGTCGCGCCGCTCTCCTTTTTCGATACCGTCAAGACCGCCGCCGACCAGAAAAACCCCGCCGTCGATCATGTTGCCTCGCGCGGCATCGGCACCTTGCCCGGCGGCATCCCGATCTATCAGGGCGGCATCCTCATGGGCGGCATCGGCGTCTTCTTCCCCGGCACGACCGGCTTTGCGAGCGAAGAAAACTCCAAGCTCAGCGCCGACTTCAATCCCGCCAAGCCCGATCGATCGATGGAAGCAGAATTCATCGCCCTCGCCGCGGTCGGCGGCAGCAAGGCGGCGGGCGTCACCGTCGGCACGCTCGGCGGCGTCCCGGCGCTCAGGAACTTCGACTTGCCGTTCCCGCGCATCGACCTCGTCGGTATCACGCTCGACGTCGCAGGCCCCGGCGGAACCAGCGGGCCCAAGAACCTGCTCGACTACGTCAACCGCACCTTTTCCGTCGGCACAGGCAACCCCAACAGCGGCATGCTGATGGACGTCTCGTCCGTCGCCACGCTCAAGTTCATCCCCGGCAAGCCCGTCCCCGACGGCTGGATCGTCGGACCCAAGCCCGGCGTCGGCATCGGCGCCGCCCAGGTCCAGCAGATCGTCACCCAGGGCATCAACCAGGCCAACATCACCCGTGCCCAGATCCGCACGCTCGGCACCACCACGCGCATGGTCTTCAGCGTCGCTGACAGCGCGGGCAACGTCGTCGGCCTGTACCGGATGCCCGACTCGCCGGTGTTCTCGATCAACGTCGCCGTTGCCAAGGCGCGCAACACGGCGTACTACAATGATCCGACGCAGCTCCTCGCCGCCGACAAGCTCGCCGGCATCCCCGCCGGCACCGCCTTCACGGCACGCACCTTCCGCTATGTCGCGCTGCCGCGATTCCCGGAAGGCATCGACACGAAGCCGCCGGGACCGTTCTCCAGTCTGAACGACGTCGGCATCAATCCGGCGAACGGCTTCATCATCGGCGCGCCGCGCGCCATCTCCAGCTACACCAGCATCCTCGCCTACGATTCGTTCCACCCGAACACGAACTTCCATCAATCGACGGCCAACTCCAGCGGCGTCGTCTTCTTCCCCGGCAGCTCCAGTGTCCACGTCGGCGCCAAGATCGTCGGCGGCTTCGGCGTCTCCGGCGACGGCGTCGACGAGGACGATGTCGTCACCAACCGCGGCATCGCTGGCTTTGAACCGGCCAACAACATTCAGGTCGACAAGTTCTTCTACGGTGGTGTGCGCTTGCCATACATGAAGTTCAATCGTAATCCGCTCGGATGAGTGGTGATGTGGTGAGTGGTGATCGGAGATCAATCCATGCGATTCGCGGCCCTCGTTGTCTTGTTGTCGGCTTGTGGCAGCGCGGCTGCGCAGGAGATTACGCCCGCGCACGGACCGGTCGAGGCACGGCGGCCGCTCTTCGGGTGGCTGCTTCCCTCCGATACGGGACGTTACATCGGCTATCACGTCGGCGGCGGGGCGGGGCAGCCACGCAAGGCGGAGCCGCGCCAGGATGACGAGGGCACCTGGGGCTGGGACTATCAAGGTTGGTTGCCGCGCCGCGTGATCCTCGGCTGGTGGCACGGCCGACGCTATCAAGGCGGGACCGGGGCGTACGCGACCGATGGGCCAAAGCGTTTTGATCGGTAACGAATATCGGCGCAACGAATTCCTGACGCCTAACCGCCTGAAGAGCAATAGGTTGTGCCGATTCGTTGCGCACACAACTAGCCAGAACGTATGCAATAAATCCCGGCGCAACGGACCTTGCATTTTTCAGGATGCCGTCAATCGATCGCCTTGAACGGGAACAACTTCGACGGCATGTGCTGGTCGCGCATGATCCGCTCCATGCGCTCGACGATATCGGGATTTGCCCTGGCCACGTCCTTCGTCTCGCCGACATCCTTTGCCAGGTTGAAGAGCTGCAGCGTCATATTGCCCTTGTGCATGTTCTGGCGGATCGCTTTCCAGTCGCCCATGCGCGCCGCTTGCTGGCCGCCGTAGCCGGGGAACTCCCAGTACAGGAACTCGTGCTTCTTCTGCTCACCCTTCTCGACGATCGTGGGCACAATGCTGATGCCGTCGAGGTTCTTCGGCGTCTTGGCGCCGGTGATCTCGCACAGTGTCGGCAACACGTCCTGGAAGGCGCTGATGTGATCGGTCGTCCGCCCCCGCCTGACGCGGCGCGGCCAGTACACGATCATCGGCACGCGCACGCCGCCTTCGAACAGGCCCCCCTTGAACCCGCGCAGGACGCCCGCCGACTGGAAGAAGACCGAGTCCGATCCGCCGGCGCCGTCGTGCGTCGGCCCGTTGTCGCTGCTGAAGATGATGATCGTGTCCTCCTCCAACCCCAGATCGCGCAGCAGTTCGAGAATCCGACCGACGGTGCGATCCATGCGCGTGACCATTGCTGCATAAGCCGCCCGCGGATGATCGTGCGGCTGATAGCCCTTGCCGCCCTTGTACGGCGGATCGTCCCACAGCCCCTTGTACTCGGCCAGCGAATCCTCCGGCACCTGCAACGCGACGTGCGGGACGGTGAACGGCAGGTACAAGAAGAACGGCCTATCCTTGTTCTTGCGAATGAAGTCGAGCGCCTCCTTCTCGAAGAGATCGTGCGAATGCTGTTTGCCGGTCGCCTTGCCGGGGTTGCCCTCGAGCGGGACCTTCTCAGCATTGCGCCACAGGAAGGTCGGATAGTGGTTGTGCGCATGGCGTTGACAGTAGTAGCCAAAGAAGTGATCGAAACCTTGCTTCTGCGGATCGCCGGTGGAGTCGTGCATGCCGAGTCCCCACTTGCCGATCATCCCGGTGACGTAGCCGATGTCCTTGAGCAACTGCGCGATGGTGACGGTCCCCTTGGCGATGGGCTGCTGACCGTCGGGCTTCATCTCGATATTGTTGCGAACCTGAGCGTGCCCGGAGTGCAGCCCGGTCATGAGGACGCAGCGCGACGGAGCGCACACCGCATTGCCGGCGTAGTGCTGCGTGAAGCGCAATCCCTTCGCGGCCAGCTTGTCGAGATGCGGCGTCTTGATCTTCTTCTGCCCATAGCAGCCGAGTTCGCCGTAGCCGAGATCGTCGGCAAGGATGTAGATGATGTTGGGCTTCTTGCGTTCGCCGGCGTGGGCGGGCGTGAGGCAAACGATGACAGCGAAGATTGCGAGAAGGATGCGGCACATGGCGGGGTACTCCAGAGATGGACGCCATTGTACTCGCGGTTCGGGCCGGCTCAAGGCTCAAGTGCGAATTCGGCGTGGTTGCCGAAGTTGCCGTAGGTGAAGCGATTCAAAAAACGAAATGCTGCGATACCGTCGAGACCTGGCGGAGTGGTCGGAACCCCGACGGCGTTGACATCACCCACAAATCCGAGCGCAGGAATCTCAATGCGAATGGGGTAGATCGGATAGGAACCCGCGTAAGCGCCGCCGAGGGAAACCGAGGACGTTGGCACAGCGCCGAAGGGCAAGCAATCGCTTTCATCCAGTACGAAATCAAAAGGCGCATTCGAAGGGCCGGCGCCGGTGTCGGCCAGGAGGGTGCGAGCCATTTTCAAGCCGTTCGGCAACACAAGAACGATGTCAATCACCGGCAGATCGTTCTGCAGCGGCCAATGGGCGCGGGGCATCAGAATCCTCCCCAGATATGGTAAACTTCGGATCCATCCGGCGCTATTTCAATCCAGTAGGTCTTGGACCGATCGGGCTCCGCCTGCCGAAGCCTCGGACCAAGTTCGTTCATGCGGTCAGCGATTAGCACAATATCTCCGTTGGCAATGCCGACGAATTTGCCGAGGTAGGGCGATTGCGGATCCCGCTTCGCTTCCGAGACAATCTTGTCGGCGAGTTCGCGGTTGAGCTGCTGGATGGTCGTTGTTGCAGACATCGGATTCTCCTCCAGGCGTTCATCAGCCAGCATCCATTGTACTCGATATCGGCTCGCGTGATCAATTCACAGATCGACAACCAGCCGCTGGTATGCTTTTTCCGCTGCTTCGGGAGTGACAAGGGTCTCGTCTAATCTCAGGTAAGTAAGGTTTGAGAGACCGCGCAGACACCGCAAGCCGTCATCCGCCACCTTCGTGCCATCCAGATAGAGTTCTTCCAGCTTTTTCAATCCCTTGAGACTCGCGAGGCCTTTCGACGTGACTTGAGTATAGGACAAACCGACCTTTGTCATTTTGTGCATGCGGGCCAGATTCTTCATGCCTGTATCGTTGAATGGCGTATACGTGAGGCCAAGATATTCGATGGAGCCTAACTCCTCGAACGTATTGAAACCCGCGCCGGTGATTTCGTTATAATCCAAGCTGACCGCACACAGTTTGTTCAGTTTTCGCAATTTTCGCAGGCCAGCATCCGTGAAATAACCCCGGCGTGCCACGTCCTGGTCCTTTAAAGTTGCTTTGCCGAGGTAAAGCGTTCGCAAGCCGACCAATCCTTGCAAAAATGTCGCGCAGTCATCGCCAATTTGCATTTCGTCGAGGACGAGGCTCGTAAGTTGCTGGAGCGATCGGACAACCTTGATCCCTTGGTCCGTGATCTTCAAATTGCCACGTAGGCTGAGGTCGCGCAGATGGCGCAAGTGCTGCACGGGCTCGATCTGATCGTCGGTGAACTTGCCGAAGATGCAGAGGGGGTAGCCCAGATCGAGACCGACGACGCGACCGAATTCCCAATCGACAGAGTACTGACCGAGTGCTTGTCCGATGTTCTTTTCCAGCTCAACGATGACGGCGGCCTCTTGTTCGTCAACTGGGATGACGCGGACCGTGTCGCGTTTCACCTTATATTTCTTGATGGCCCAATTGAGCGCAGCTTTCTCGTCGTCCGCTCGACGATTGACGCACGTGTGTACCCTCGGCCTCACCATCTCAAGTCGAATGAGCGGCATTTGGCACTCGCATCAAGCCCTTGTGATTTTCCGCCCGACACGCGTCTTGTGAAGTGTCATCCTGCCGGATAGAATCAGTGAAGTCAATCAGAAAAGAAGGCAGACCCGCATGCTAAATCGCCGCCACTTCCTGCAACACACCGGCACCGGCCTGGGCCTGCTCGGCCTCGCCGCTCTCTGCGCCGACGCCGACGACACCACGCCGCCCGATCCGCGCAATCCGCTCGCGCCGCGGCCGCCGCACTTTGCGGCAAAGGCGAAGCACGTCATCCACGTCTACTGCAATGGCGGCCCCTCCCAGGTCGATACGTTCGACCCGAAGCCGTTGCTCGCGCGCTACGCAGGGCAGCCGTTGCCGACCGGGAACCTGACTACCGAACGGCCGACCGCCGGTGCTCTGCCGTCGCCGTTTCGCTTTCGCAAGCATGGGCAGTCCGGTATCGAGGTCAGCGAGGTATTCGAAAAGACGGCCGCACACATCGACGACATTTGCCTCATTCGCTCCATGTACGCCAACACGCCCAACCATGAGCAATCGATGCGGCTCATGAACTGCGGCGACGAACGCCTCTCGCGACCCTCCATGGGGGCCTGGATCAACTACGGCATCGGCAGCGAGAACCGCAACCTGCCCGGCTACGTCGCCATGTGCCCCGGCATGCCCGTCGCCGACACCTCCAACTGGCGCTCGGCGTTCCTGCCCGGCATCTATCAGGGCACGCACATCGACACGCGCCGCACCAATGTCAACGACCTCATCGAGAACATCCGCAATCCGCTCGTCACGCGCATCGATCAACGCCGGCAGCTCGACCTGCTCAACGAACTCAATCGGAACCATCAAATGAACCGGCGCGAAGATGCCGCCCTCGAAGCGCGCATCCAGTCGTTCGAGCTGGCCTACCGCATGCAGATGGAAGCGACCGACGCCTTCGACGTCAACCGCGAGCCGATGCACGTTCGCAATGCGTATGGCAGCCACGTGCAGGGCCGGCAGCTCCTGATCGCCCGTCGGCTGATCGAGCGCGGCGTGCGCTTCGTGCAGTGCTATCACGGCGACGTCCAGCCCTGGGACAGCCACGACAACATCGCGCAAAACCATCGCAACCTGGGCCGGGAGATCGACGGCCCGATCGCGGCCCTGCTAAGCGACCTGAAACGGCTCGGGCTGTTCGAGGAGACGCTGGTGATCATCGGCGGCGAGTTCGGCCGCACGCCTGCCGTGGAGCTTGCCGGCGGCCGACCCGCGATGGGCCGCGATCACAACCACTGGGGCTTCACCGTCGCCCTGGCCGGCGGCGGCGTGCGCGGCGGCTACGTCCACGGCGCCACCGACGAATTCGGCTACCGCGCGATCGAGAACCGCGTTCACGTCCATGACCTGCACGCCACGATCATGCATTTGTTGGGCTTCGATCACGAACGGCTGACGTATCGATATGCCGGCCGCGATTTTCGGCTCACCGATGTGCACGGGCACGTGGTGCGCGACGTGTTGGCGTAGACGCATAGCCCCAATCCGGGCTCGCGATTTCCAACCGCCGGGACGTCGCCAATGGCGGGTCCACTATTGTGCCGATAGGATATTGGCACCCCCCGATCCGAGGATAACCGATGAATCCGACCCCGACCGCTCACGCCGCCGTTCATCGCCTGCCTCCGGCCGACCTTGTGCGTGTCGGCTCGCGGCGTTGGTTCCTGCAGACGGGGCTTGCGGGGCTCGCGGGATTGACGCTGGCGGACGTGGTGCGAGCCAATCCGAGTCCGGCGCGCGATCCGAAGGCGGTGATCCTCTTTTGGTTGTCCGGGGGGCCGAGTCAGATTGACACGTGGGATCCGAAGCCCGATGCGCCGGCGGAGATTCGGGGGCCGTATCGATCGATCCAGACGAGCGTGGCGGGGATTCGCGTCTGCGAGCATTTGCCGTTGCAGGCTCGGATCATGGACAAGCTGACGATTCTGCGGGCGGTGGATTGCTCGGCCAGCAATCACACGCCGATCACGATGCAGGCGGGCAATCCGTTGGCGCGGCGGACCGACGACGGGCGTGACGGCGGCGGGTATCCGTCGATGGGATCGGTGGCGGCCAAGTTACGCGGGTCCAACAACTTCCCGATGCCGGCGTTCGTCGGCCTGGCGCCATCGTGGCGTGCCGACGTCTGGGGCGCCGGGCACATGGGACACGAGTTTGAACCGGTCAAGGGGGACGAACTGCCGGGTCGTTTGGCATTGCCCGACGGAGTGAATGTGCCGCGGCTGCAGGATCGTGTCGAGTTGCGTCGGCAGTTCGATGTGCTGCGGCGGGCGGGCGACGCCAATTCAGATTATGCGACGCAGGCGTTCGACATGGTGGTGGCGCGGCGCGTCGAGGAGGCGTTCGCGGTCCACAAGGAGCCCGATCGGCTGCGCGACGCGTATGTCCGAACAAGCGTCGGCGAGAAGGCGCTGCTGGCGCGTCGGCTCGTCGAAGCGGGGACCACGTTCGTTCTCGTCAGCGGCCGCTGGGGCTATTTCGATCATCACGGCGACAACGTTCCGCCGTGGGGCGGCATTCAGCGCGGGCTGACGCCGATCTTGCCGACCATCGATCAGGCCCTGTCCGCGCTTATCCACGATCTCGATGGCCGGGGGTTGCTCGACTCGACGCTCGTGCTGATGATGGGCGAGTTCGGCCGATCACCGGTGATGACCGCGGACGCCGGCCGCAACCACTGGACGAATGTCATGTCGATGCTGGTCGCCGGCGGCGGGCTGCGGCACGGCCAAGCCATCGGCAGCACCGACTCGCGCGGCGGCGAAATTCGCACGCGCCGTGTCGGGCCGTCGGACCTCGCCGCCACCGTTTTTCGCCATCTCGACATCCCGCTCGAGTCGCAGTGGACCAACCCGCAAGGCCGACCGATCAACATCGTGACCGAAGGGGGTCAGCCGATTTCGTTCTGATTAGCCATCAGTTTTTCGCTTGCGACTTGGCGTTCGCTTGGCTCCACGCGAACGCTAAACGGCAAGCGACCAGGAACACTTTGCCGACGATGCGAAGATGACGAAGAAGGACTTGCAGAAGTGGATTGAGAACGCGACCTGGGGCATGGTCGCCGAGTACACGGTGCCGTGGGTCGCCGCCGCCAGCCCGCATGGCCGAGAGATGGCGCTGAAGTGGATGGCATCCAAGGACGAAGCCATCGCGTCGGCCGGCTGGGGGACCTACAGCAGCCTATTGGCGACCAAGGAGAACGACGATCTCGATCTTGACGAGGTCAAGAAACTGCTCGGCCGCGTCGCGGAATCGATCCACGACCAGCTCAACCGCGTCAAGTATTCGATGAACAACTTTGTGATCGCCGTCGGCGGTTGGGTGAAGCCGCTCAACAAACTCGCCAAGCAGACGGCGCTCGCGATCGGGCCGGTGCAGGTGGACCTGGTCGGAGCGTGCACGATCCCCTACGCGCCTGACCAGATCAAGAAAATGGAAGCACGCGGGACCCTCAACAAGAAACGCAAGTCGCCGAAGTGTTGAACCACGGGGAGCACGGGGGAAAACCAGGATCAAATGACCGAGCAAACCCTGCGCGTGAATCTCGGCGAACGCAGCTACGATATTGTGGTGACGGGAAATTCTCTGCACCAGCTCGGCGCGTTCGCGCGGCAGCGGTCCGACGGCGATAAGGCGCTCATCGTCACGCACGAGATCATCCGCGATCACGCCGAGATCGCGCGGCAGAGCTTGCACGATGCCGGCTTCTGCTCGTGGCTGGCGTTTCGTTCCACCGGCGAACGCGAGAAATGCCTCGAGTCCGCTTCATCGATTTATGACATCCTGATGGAGATCGGCGCCGATCGACGTACGCTGGTCGTCGCGGTCGGCGGCGGCGTCATCGGCGATCTCGCAGGATTCGTCGCCGCCACCTTCTCGCGCGGCATTCCGCTGCTGATGGTTCCGACCACGCTGCTCGCGATGGTCGACAGCTCCGTCGGCGGCAAGGTCGGCGTCAACCATTCGCGCGCCAAGAACATGATCGGCGCCTTTTACCAGCCGATCGGCGTCTTCATCGACGTGGCGACGTTGAACACGCTGCCCGACCGTGAATTTCGCAGCGGGCTTGCGGAGGTCGTCAAGTACGGCGTCATTCTCGATGCCGATTTCTTTGCATACCTTGAAAAGAATGTCGATGCGATCCTGAAACGCGATCCCGCTTCGATTCAGCGCATCGTGCTGCGATCATGCGAATTGAAAGCACAGATTGTCGCCCAGGACGAGCGCGAGGAGACCGACATCCGCGCCAAGCTGAACTACGGCCACACGTTCGCGCACGCCTTCGAGATTGCCGGCGGGTATGCCGAGTGGCTGCACGGCGAAGCGGTTGCCGCCGGCATGGTGTGCGCGAGCCGCCTTGCCCAGAGACGCGGCTTGATTCCATCGGAAATCAGCGAGCGGCAGGTTCGTCTGTTGCAAGCGTTTTCGCTGCCGACGGCGCCGAAGCAGTGGCCCGTCGAGGATTTGTTGCGGACGATGCGGCGCGACAAGAAGGCAGTCGCCGGCCAGATGCGATTTATTCTGCCGATCGGGGTCGGCGAGGTTGCGCTTGTCGATGATGTGCCGGAAAGCGATGTTCGCGCTACGCTGGAATCGGTGATGCGTTGAGGATCGAACGTGAATCTGTCCGCCGACGAACGCGATCTGATTGCCCTGCATCTCGTGACCGGCATCGGGCCGCGCTTGACGGCGGCGCTGCTCGATCATTTCGGCTCGGCATCCGCGGTGCTGCACGCTTCGGTCGCGGAACTGCTCGAAGTTCCATTTCTTCCACGCAAGGTTGCCGAAGGTTTGCAACGAGCACTTGCCAATCCTGATGTTGACAAGGAATGCGAGCAAATCGTCAAGCACGGCGTTCACCTTCGCGTGATCGGTCGACCGGAATATCCCGCCAATCTCGCAACCATCGACGACGCACCGAACCTGATCTTCGTCCGTGGCCACATCGAGACGCGCGATGAGCAGGCGATCGCCATCGTCGGCTCGCGCGCCTGCACATCCTATGGCAAACGTCTGGCCGAACGGATCGGCGGCGACCTGGCTCGCGCCGGCTGGACAGTGGTCAGCGGGCTGGCGCGCGGCATCGACGGCTGCGCGCATCGCGGCGCGTTGAACGCCAAAGGCAGGACGATCGCGGTTCTCGCCGGCGGGCTTTCAAAGATCTATCCGCCGGAGCACGCCGACTTGGCTGCCGAGGTCGCCGCGTCGGGCGCACTCATCAGCGAGTCGTGCATGCTGATGGAGCCGATGGCGACGCTATTCCCGGCCCGCAATCGCATCATCAGCGGCCTGAGCCGGGCGGTGGTCGTGATCGAAGCCGCGGAGAAGAGCGGAGCGTTGATCACAGCCCGGCTCGCTGCCGAGCAAGGGCGCGAGGTTTTCGCCGTGCCCGGTCCGGTCGACAGCGTCGCCAGCGCCGGCACGCATCAGCTCCTGCGCAAGGGCGCGAAGCTGGTGCGCCATGCCGACGATATTCTCGAAGACCTGCAATCGCTGCCGCGCCTCGTCGAAGAATCGGCGACGACCACGTCCGCGCCGCAGATGCCGGCCGGGCTCGACGACGTGCAGCAGAAAATCTGGGAAGCGCTCGCCGAACGCCGCATGGTCGACGACCTGACGCACCAGGTCGCGATGCCGATCACGGACCTGATGCGGCACCTCATGACGCTGGAGCTGAAGAAGGCGGTGCGACGGCTGCCGGGCAACT
Source organism: Planctomycetota bacterium (assembly GCA_016200155.1). Classification (GTDB taxonomy): domain Bacteria; phylum Planctomycetota; class Planctomycetia; order Gemmatales; family Gemmataceae; genus SIAQ01. The sequence continues at coordinate 15,063 of JACQFG010000013.1, forward strand.
GGTATGAGCGATTCTGACGATTCTGAAAGATAAACTTGCATCACAGCGAGGGCATTCTACAATCGCGGGATGGACTACCTGCAATCTCTCGATCCCCTCGCCACCACGTCGATTTTCGGCCTCACCGTTCCGTGGTCGGTCGTCTGGTCCACCGTCTTCGCGGGCCTGCCGGTGCTGGTGCTGTTCTGGTTCCTGGTGCCACAGCGCTGGCTGGCGCCGAAGGCCGGGGCGATGGGAGCGCTCGCGGCCATCCTCATCGCGGTAATCATCTACGGCATGCCGATCGACATGACGCTCTGGTCGTTCGTGCACGGCGCCGGTTTCGGGCTTCTGCCGGTCGGCTGGACCATCTTCAACGCGATGCTGCTCTACAACATCACGGTCGAAACCGGGCAGTTTACGATCATTCGCCGATCCGTCGCAAGCCTCTCCGGCGATGCGCGCATCCAATCGGTGCTGATCGGCTTCTCGTTCGGCGCCTTCCTCGAAGGCGCAGCCGGCGGCGGCACACCGGTCGCCATCTGCGGCGCCATCATGGTCGGCCTCGGCTTCAACCCATTCCTCGCGGCCGTGCTCTGCTTGATCGCCAACACGTCGCCCGTTGCCTACGGCGGACTGGGCACGCCGATCATGGTCCTCTCCGATGTCACTAACCTCGATGGCAAAGCCATCAGCACCATGGCGGGACATCAGCTACCGTTCCTGTCGTTGCTTGTGCCGGCGTACATGGTCAGGTGCATGTGCTCATGGAAGCAGACTTTCGCGGTCTGGCCGGCGCTGCTGGTGTCGGGTGGATCGTTTGCCGGCTTTCAATTCGTGTTCGCGACGATCCACGAGTATTTGCCGAACCTGGTGCTCTATCCGATGACCGATATCGGCGGCGGCATCTTCTCGCTGGTGGTGACGGCGATCTTCTTGATGTTCTGGAAGCCCGCGAACGAATGGCATTTCACGACGCCAACGGAGCCGACGTTCAGCGCCGCCCTGCCTCCGACCGCAATCACGACGCAAACGCCGTCGGCTGTGACGGCGGAGACACCGGCCGCCACGCCGTCGGTTGCGCTCGATCCGAACGATCCGCACGCCGCCGAGGCGATGGCGCTGCTGGGCGGCGGATCGAAGCCGTCCTCTGCGAACGAGACGAAGCCGCTCACCGCGGGCAACGTCGCCCTCGCCTGGACGCCCTTCATCATCATGTCCGTGCTGCTCATGTTGACCGGCATCGTCCGTGAAATGGAGGGCAAACGCGGCAAGTTCAAGGAGCACGACGCACAGGGCCAGCTCATCCCGCTTGAGGAACGCAAGGAAAAGCATGGCCCCATCTACGTTCCCGGCACCAAGATCGAGACAAACTACCTCATCGAAATCCCGACGCTGCACAACAAAGTGATTCGGCCGGACAACCTCAGGCCGCGCGACAAGCACGGCAACCGCATCGACGAACCGGAGTCGGCCAAGTTCAATTTCGCCTGGCTGACGGCGCCGGGCACCGCCGTCTTCCTGGCCGCGCTCCTGTCGATGCTGATGCTGCGCATGTCCGGCCCCCAGATCGGCGCCGTCGTCAAACGCACCTTCGTGCAGATGAAGATCCCGATCCCGACGATCTGCTTCATGCTCGGCCTGAGCTATGTGACGCGCTACGCCGGCATGGACGCGACCCTGGGCGTTGCCTTCGCCAACACCGGCTTCCTTTATCCGTTCTTCGCGGCAATCCTCGGCTGGCTAGGCGTCTTCCTCACCGGGACCGATGCCGGCAGCAACGCCCTCTTCGGCAGCTTGCAAAAGATCACCGCCACGCAAATCCACAATGCCGGCGCGTTCGGCACGGAGGGCCTCAGCGTCGGCCAGGCCCAGGTCCTCATCTGCACCGCCAACTCCACCGGCGGCGTCATGGGCAAGATGATCGACGCCCAGTCCATCTGCGTCGCCACCGCCGCCACCGCTCAGCTCGGCAAAGAAGCCGACATCTTCAAGGCCGTCGTCTGGCACTCGATCGTGCTGGCCTCGATCGTCGGCCTCTTGACGCTGCTGCAGGCGTACGTGTTCCCGTTCACGGGCATGGTGCCGTCGCCGTAGGTGAAGCATGGAAACCGATTCGTTCTTTTATCAGCTGTTCAAGCAGTTGCCGGCAGCGTTCTCCGAGTACCGCCGCGAGGAGATTCGAAAAATGTTCCAGTTAACTGACATCCGCAAGACAGCCGTTTGGAAGGAAGCCCAGGAAGAAGCCGAAACTCGCGCCAGGAAGCCAATGGTGCGGAACTGCCTCAGCAAAGGAATGTCCGTCAAGCAGATCGCTGACCTGATGGAGATACCCGTCAAGGAAGTGCGCCGCCTTGCCAAGAACACTGCCAAGTAGGTGACTCACCCATTCCTCAACAACAAGTCCTCCTGGGACCTATGCATAGCTGGTCCTTGTTCGTGATTGGGAGAACAATCATTGACGTTCTCATTGTTTCGGCCATCGTTGTACTTTCTTTGTGGGCGGCTGTGCGCGCCTTGTTTCGGGCTTGGCACGGATTTGTCGCTGCCACAGGCCTGGCGCTCTTATTGTTCTTCCTGCAGAAATCCGTGGACACGGATTTGGGCATCTATGGGATGTTGTTCTTGTCTTTTGCGACGTTGGCTGTCGTGGAATGGATGGCGTGCCGGCGCTCGCTTCGACATCCCTGGGCGCGAACGCCATTTGACCGCTGCGATGCTGAACCCCTTCTTGGCTCGTCGGACAAGGAATACGACATTTTCTTCAGCTACAAGAGTGAAGATATTCAATTCGTGCGGCCGGTCGCCGAACTTCTCATGGCTGCCGGCGTGAGGGTCTGGATCGCGGAGTATGCGATTCTTCTTATTGGGCGAGAGGAGTTTCAGAAGGCAATTGATGCCGCAATCTCAAACTCACGACATGCAGTGGTGTTTACTCGCCCGAGCTATTTTCGTTCGCCTCACTGCACTCGCGAACTCGAATTGGTCTCTGATCGCTTACTCGATGTTGGCAAGATTCTTCACGTGCAAATTCAAGGCTACAATGAGACTCCAAATGTACTCATGGCGTTGCCGGCCGAAGACCGACTTGAGGTTCGAGCAGAGCCCGGTCGTGACCACGCGGCGCTAAGGCAAACATGCGAATTCATCCTCTCAAGACTTCCTCTCGGATCAGCAAACATACCTTGGATTCTTGAAATCCCAGAACCAAAATCAAGAAGTTTCAAAATCGGAAAATGGAGCTTCGCGATAGATCTTGCCGGATGGAAAGTGGATCCGCTCCCGTTTCTCGGAGGGCAATCATTCGAACGCTGGATCGACGGATACCGTCTGGTAGGCGACGTAACTCCGGGCAAGGAACGCATTACCAAACGGGCCGCATCAAGAACTCAAATCATGCCCGTCGACGACCGCCAGTGTTTTGAATCCACGATGAAGTTTGCTCGGTCTTATCTGCGGCTAAAATGTGCGAAATTGGTGGGCGTGCATCTCTTGTACCAGAACAAGTTGAGTCACCTGGGTCTGACGTATTGGCTGCGCTCAGGATGGATCCGGAGATATTCCATCGTCTTCCGCGACCCAACCGATTTTCAGAACGACGTCGAATTTGCATTCACGTTTACTTATTTCGGACCTTTTTCAGAGTTTTGCAAATGTGCCCATATGCTTGACCGCGTAGTCAGGTCCTTGCGATTTCCCTAGTGGATAAGCGGTTCACGTCATCGACTCACTTCTTCGTATCCAGGAACGTCACGTTCGGACAAACGTGCTGCGTCATCTTCGTCAGGTATTGCCGCACTTGCTTGAACGTGCGCAAGCGCACCACGCGCTGGCCGATCTCCTCGGCAATCGCGAGCTTCGTGCAGCGGGCGACCTCCTTGATCGACGGCACGAACGCCGGGCTCATGCTGAAACGCCGCAGGCCCATGCCCAGCAGCGGCAGGAAGCACCTCGGCCGGCCTGCCATCTCGCCGCACAGCGTCACCGGCTTGTTGTGCCGATCGCACGCACGCAGGATGTGCCGCAATAGCTTGAACACCGGCGGGCTGAACGGCTCGCACAGATGCGCGACCTTCGGATTGTCGCGGTCGGCGGCCATTACGTACTGCGTCAGGTCGTTGGAGCCGATGCTGATGTAATCGACGTCGCGCAACAGCGAATGAATGCACAGCGCCGCCGCCGGTACTTCAAGCATGATCCCAAGCGGGATGTTGTCCGCGAACGGGATGCCGTCGCGCAGCAGTTGCTTCATCGTGCCATCGACCATGCGGCGAATGACGTGGACCTCCTCCAGCGTGCTGATCATCGGGAAGAGCAGGCTGACGTTGCCGTGAACGCCGGCGCGGAGGATCGCCCGCAGTTGCGTCTGGAAGAACTCCGGGTACGACGAGGTGATGCGGATCGAGCGCCAGCCCATGAACGGGTTCGCCTCGCGCTCGTGGCCAAAGTAGGGGACCAGCTTGTCGCCGCCGATGTCGAGCGTGCGGATCGTCACCTTGCGGTTGGGCGACGCCTCGATCACGGCCTTGTAGGCGGCAAACTGCTCCTCCTCGTTCGGCACGCTCGGATGCGTCAGGAACAAATACTCCGTGCGATACAGCCCGACGCCGACCGCCCCCGCCCGCACCGCCATCTCGGCATCGTGTACGCTGTTGACATTGGCGAGCAACTCGATCGGCGTGCCGTCGGCCGTCACCGCCTCCTGATCGCGATTCTCGACCAGCTTGTCACGCAGATGAAAATACTCGCGCTCCGCCTTGCGATACACCGCCTCGACCTCGGCGTCCGGCTTGATGAACACCGACCCGACCCGGCCATCGAGCGCCAGCAGATCGCCGGTGACGATTTGCTTGAGAATGCCGCGCAGCCCCGACACCGACGGAATGCCGAGCGCGCGGGCCAAGATCGCGGCATGCCCGGTGCTGCCCCCCGCCTCGGTGATGATGCCGACGACGCGCAGCTTCTCGAGCATCATCGCCTGCGACGGCAGAATCTCCGGCGCCACGATGATGATCGGCTCCTCACCGCTCAGGCAGGCCGGCTTTTCGTCAAGCGAGAGATGCGTGATGATTCGACTCACGACATCGCGAATGTCGGCCATGCGCTCCTTGAGGTACTCGTCCTGAATCTTCTCGAACAGGGTCGTGTACTCATCCAGAAGCTCGTGCAGGGCCGAGCGTGCATCGACCTTGCGATGCAGAATGCTCGACTTGACCTTGCCGACGAGAGCCGGGTCGCGCAGCAGGAGCCGGTGCCCGCGAAAGATCTCGGCCTGCTCGTTGCCAATCTGCTGTGTGACGCGCGTGATGACGGCGTCCATCTCGGCCGCCGCCGCCTGACACGCCGCATCGAAGCGCGCGATCTCGCTGGACAGGGCCGCCGTATCCAGATACTGCGGCTCCCGCCGCGCCAGCACGG
>JACQFG010000239.1 GCA_016200155.1 Planctomycetota bacterium
CGCTAAACGAAGAGCCGGCTAATCCACGTACGGATCAGCCCCGAGGTCCTTCATGATCTCCTGACGTTGCCGCTCGTACATCATCAGGTCGAAGCGTTGGCGGTAATGGCGTTTCTCGACGTAGTACTGGGCGCTCAGGAACTCGTTGACATAGCCGTCCCAGTGGTAGTTGCCGCCGGCTGCGCCGATTGCTTTGAGCTTGTCTTGGCGACCTTGACCGAGACCTTCGAGGATCTCGTCTTCGAGCGACAGGAAGAACTGACAGCTCCCCGGATCGCCTTGACGCGCGGCTCGGCCGATGAGCTGGCGATCGATGCGGCCGGCCTCGTGGCGTTCGGTGCCGATCACGTGCAGGCCGCCGGCTTCGACGACGCGGTTATGGTTGGAACGCGTATCGTGCTGGCCTTCGATCTGGTCGATCATCTGCTGCATCAGGTCGGGCGGGACCTCGTGGCGATATTTGTACTTCGTCTTGAGCTGCGTCCAGGCGATCGCCTCGGCATTGCCGCCCAGCAGGATGTCGGTGCCGCGGCCGGCCATGTTGGTGGCGATGGTGACGGCGCCGCTGCGGCCCGCCTGGGAGACAATCTCCGCCTCGCGCTCGGCGTTGCCTGGTTTCGCGTTGAGGACGTAATGCGCCACGCCGGCGTCGATCAGCTTCTTGCTCAGCTTCTCCGACTTATCGACCGAACGCGTGCCGATCAGCACCGGCCGGCCGGCTTCCTTCAGGCGCTTTACTTCCTCGACGATGGCGTTGAACTTGGCGTCCTCCGTCGGGAACACGCGATCGGGCAGTATCTTGCGAATGCACGGCTTGTTCGTCGGCACCTGCACGACCCACAGCTTGTAGACGCGGCGCAGCTCCCAGTAGTTCTGGATCGCGGTGCCGGTCATGCCCGCAAGTTTCGTGTAGAGTTTGAAAAACGACTGATACGTGACCTGGGCGGCGTGATCGCTCTTGTAGTTGATCTGCACGCCTTCCTTGGCTTCGACGGCCTGGTGCAAGCCCTCGTTCCACTGGCGGTCGGGCATCGGTCGGCCGGTGCTCTCGTCGATGATGACGACCTTGCCGTCGAGGATCATGTAGTGCTGATCGAGCCGAAAGCGGAAGTTGGCATGGAGAGCGCGCTCGATATGCTCGTGCAGCTTGTCCATGGCATGCGAGTGTTCGCCGAAGGGCGGCTTGGAGTAGCGGATCATGTGCCGGCCGTCATCGGTCAACTCGACCTTTTGCTTCTTCTCGTCGAGATAGAAGTGCTTATCGCGGATCATGTCCTTCGCGACCAGGTCGGCCCATTTGTAGACGACCGACTCGGCTTCACTCGCCGGGCGCGTGCCGGTGCTGATGACCAGCGGCGTGCGGGCCTCATCGATGAAGATATTGTCGGCTTCATCGACCAGGCCGTAGTGATGGCCGCGCTGCACTTTGGGATCGACGGGGGGGGCGGCCTGGCCGGTGGTGGCCCAGGCGGTCCAGAAGGGCACGTTCTGCCCGGCGCCTCCCTTGGTCTTGAGCCGATCGCGCAGGAAGTCGAAGCCGAACTCCGAGGCGGTGCCGTAGGTGATGTCGGAGTTGTAGGCGTCCTTGCGGGCGTCGTCGGTCATCTTCATTTGCAGACAGCCGACGGTCAGACCGACGGCGGTATAGATGCGTGCGGTCCAGTCGGCATCGCGCTGGGCGAGGTAATCGTTGACGGTGGTGACGTGGACTCCCTTGCCGAGCATCGCGTTGAGGACGACGGGGAGCGTGGCGACGAGCGTCTTGCCTTCACCGGTCGAGACCTCGGCGAGCGCGCCGTTGTGCAGGACGACGCCGGCGGCGAGTTGAACGTCGAAGGGACGCAGGCCGACGGAGCGTTTGGCGGCGACGCAGGTCAGGCCGAAGACCTCGGCGAGCAGGCGGTGCAGCGATTCGCCGCCGCGCGCCCGGCCGCGCAGGTGCAGCCCCTTCTGGCGAATCTCGGCGTCGCTGAGCGCGCTGAACTCGGATTCCCAGTAGCGGATGTGCGGGACCTGCAAGCCGGCGTAGGCGAGCCGGCGCTTGGACGGGGTGCCGAACAAAGCCTTGAGGTGGTTCCACCAGCGCGCGCCGAAGCGATCGTAGTTCTGCGCGAGCGCCGGCGGCGCGGCAGGTTCGACCATGCTGGGATCGGTAGTCGACGTCGACATCGCATCATCCAGAAGCGCGGATGCATCGGAACGGCGGCCGTGCCTTTTAGATTAACATATTAACGGGCAGATGCGAAGTGTCGTTTGCGCGGGCGTGGAAAAACAAAAAAGCCGTCGCGACCCAGCAGCCACCTCTCCCATGACTACTAAGCCGGACGGCCGATTGTGGGTCCATCACGCAAAAGCCGGGCCAATCGCGGGCGAACATCGTTGGCGTCGGCGTATCTCATTACGCCGGCAGGTGTTGGATTGAAAACGATTTTTTGCGTGCCGGACGTCGTCGCCTGGACGGTCCAAATTCACAGCATTCGATGCCCAAGGCCCATGCAATGGAGTTCGCTGCGGCAGGTGCTCGCCGGGTACGCGACATGGTTTGCAGCAATCTCAAAACAACCACGGATTACACGAATAACACGGATGGGAAATACTACCGAGGCATTTTCTCCCATCCGTGTCATCCGTGCAATCCGTGGTTAAGTTCTTGCAAACCGTGTCGTGCACCCGTGCTCGCCTCGTGGTCTCTTGCAATGACGGAGATTCGAATTTGCAAGGTACGTTCAGGTGATTTTCATGGATTCTTCATGTCGTTTCACGTGTTTCATGTGTTTCACGCGTTTCATGTGTTTCATGTGTTTCATGTGTTTCACGTGTTTCATGTGTTTCATGTGTTTCATTGGGGAGGGGGGTGGTGAAATGAGTGAAACACACGATCAGCAACCGTCCAGGATCGCTGAACCCGCACGCCTCGGTTTGCCGATAATCACCGACGCGGCCGTTTGTTGACGGAGGGCGACGGCGCGCGTATGATGAAACTGCCCCGTTTACCATCCCGCCAGGGGAGTCAGCCCGTGTTGACGCATACTGTCTGTTGTCGCTGCACCTGTCGCTCGGCGTTCGCCGGGTAGTCGTGCCGGGAACGCTCGTTCCCTTCCGGTGAATGCCTCGCCAATTTCCCCGTAACGATTCATTTTCGCGCGGCGCCGTGCGGGCGCTAAACGAAGATCGACTGGAGCAGTCATGGCCACCGATATGCGTCTGAAGGAAGGATTGCACGAGATCACCGAGGCGATCGTCGCGACCTACACGGAGTGCAGCCGGATCAACCATCTCGGGCACAGGCCGCTGCCGAGCCGGGATGCGGTGATCGAGATCCTGTGCGACCTGGTCGAGATCCTCTTCCCCGGATTCGCGCGCCGGCAGAACCTGCACATGGGCAACGTCGAGTACCACGTCGGCGATCTGATCGACGGACTGCACGACAAGCTCACCCAGCAGATCGCCCGGGCCATGCGGCACGATTACGATCCGCAGGCGGGCCCGCTCGACATCGAGGCGCTCGCCCAACAGAAGACCATCGACCTGCTGGCGAAGTTGCCGACCTTGCGTTACGTCCTCGAGCAGGATGCCGAGGCCGCGTTCCTGGGCGATCCGGCCGCGAAGAGCCATCACGAGATCGTGTTCTGCTATCCGGGCCTGGAAGCGATCACGGTCTATCGCATCGCCCACGAGTTGCTGCTGCTCGGCGTCCCGCTCATCCCGCGCATGATGACCGAACATGCTCACTCGAAGACCGGCATCGACATCCATCCCGGCGCCCGCATCGGCCCCGGCTTCTTCATCGATCACGGCACCGGCGTCGTCATCGGCGAGACCTGCGACATCGGCAAGAACGTCAAGCTGTATCAGGGCGTCACCCTCGGCGCTCTCAGCTTCCCGCGCGACGCCGCCGGCAACATCATCCGCGGCATGAAACGCCATCCTACCCTCGAGGACGATGTCGTCGTCTACGCCAACGCCACCATCCTCGGCGGCGATACGGTCGTCGGCCATCACGCCGTCGTCGGCTCCAGCGTCTGGCTCACCCACGGCGTCGCGCCCTACACCGTCGTCACCCTGGAAAAGCCGTCGCTGCGCATCAAGGGCCCGGAGACGCGGCAATCGGTGAACTTCGAGATTTGACCTTGGCCGTTTACGCTTAGCGCTCGCATCGCGCCATGCGAGCGCTAAACGTAAACGGCCGTCACAACCCGCACATCCCGCACAACTCTCCCGAACTCGCCGTCATTTTGACAATCTCGGCAAAACACATCAGCTCTTCCGATTTTGTCGTTTTTACAATGGAGCGTGCCAGCGTTTTTTCCCCTCCAGGCCACGCCGATGAACCGCCTCGCGATTCTCAAACATGATGTCCCCGCATCACTTGTTGTTTTCCTGGTTGCGCTCCCCTTGTGCATGGCGATCGCCGTTGCTTCGGGGATGCCCGTGACGGCCGGGCTCATCACCGGCATCGGCGGCGGCGCCATCGTCGGCTGGTTCTCGGGATCGCCGATGCAGGTCAGCGGCCCCGCGGCCGGGCTGATCGTCCTCGTCGCCGGCGTCGTCGCGCTCTACGATCGGCAGCTACCCGGCATCGGCGGCGCGGCCATGCTGGGCGTCCTCCTGTGCCTGGCGGGGCTCATGCAAATCACTGCCGGCCTGCTCCGGCTCGCGTGCTGGTTTCGCGCCGTTTCTCCGTCGGTGGTTCAAGGCATGCTTGCCGGCATCGGCGCCATCATTCTCGTCAGCCAGTTTCACGGCCTGTTCGATCTCGATTCCCGCTCCGGCGCGCTGGCGAATATTGCTGCCATCCCCACGACGATCGCCGGCCTGTTCGCAGCCGAACATGCGATAATGGACGCCTTCGCGCTCGGTGCATTGACCATCGCCATCATCGTGGCATGGGACATGGTCATGAAGAAGCGGACGATCATCCCCGGCTCGCTGGTCGCGGTGATGATCGCAAGCATCCTCGCGGCGACGTTGGGCTGGCAGGTGCGGTTTGTCGCGGTGGGTCGATCAACTGCACCATGGGCCGCGCACGAAATACAATCGCGAGTTGCTCGCCCAGGGCGTCGGCAACGTGCTGTGCGCCCTGCTCGGCGGGGTGCCAATGACCGGCGTGATCGTCCGCTCCAGCGCCAACATCGACGCCGGCGCCCGCAGCCGCGCCTCGACGATCCTGCACGGCCTGTGGATTCTCGGCCTCGTCGCCTGCGTTCCGTGGGTCCTGGCGTTCGTGCCCATGGCGAGCCTGGCGGGCATACTCGTCTACACCGGATTCAAACTGATCAATCTCAAGGCAATCAAGGAGCTGTGGAAGGCCGACAAGAGCGAGGTGCTGATCTATGCGGCCACGTTTGCCGTCATCGTCGGCGAGGATTTGCTGATCGGCGTGCTCGTCGGCGTCACGCTGTCGGCTCTCAAGCTGCTCTACAAGTTCACCCGGCTGTCGATGCGGATGGAAGAGGACCTGGGTAAGAGCGTGAATATTCTGCACCTGGAAGGGGCAGCGACGTTCATCCGTTTGCCGCAGCTCGCCGCCGCCCTGGAGAGCGTGCCGGCCACGCACGAGCTGCACGTGTTCATGGACAATCTCGACTACATCGATCACGCCTGTTTCGATCTGCTGGCGACGTGGGCGAAACGCCACCAGGCCCAGGGCGGCCGGCTGGTGATCGACTGGGACACGCTGCACGCCCGCTTCAAACCGCTGGCGGTTTAGGGGCCGTTTACGTTTAGCGTTCGCATGGCGCCATGCGAGCGCTAAACGTAAACGGCTGGGTCACCCGTCCAGCTGCCGCATGAACGCGCGCATCCACAGATGATTGTCGTGCCAGGTCCGGGCGCAGATGATGTTGCCGTCCACCACGACCGGCTCGTCCAAGAAGGTCGCGCCGACGACTTCCGCGTCGAACTTGCACTTCTTCACGGTGGTCACCTTTTTGCCGCGAATGACGCCGGCGGTTGCCAGGATCTCGATGCCGTGACAGACCGAGGCGACGGGCCGGCCGTTCTCGCACAGCCAGCGGACGGTGCGCTGCAAGGCCTCGTCATAGCGGATGTACTCCGGGGCTCGGCCGCCGCTCAGCACGATACCGGCGTACTCTTGCGGCTTGATGTCGCGAAAGGCGATGTCGGACGCCAGGTGGTAGCCTGCCGTTTCTTGCGTGATGTCCCAGTCGTCCGGCTTTTCGTGCTGGACCATGTGATAGAGCCGTTTTTCCGGGGCTGCGACGACGACCTGATGCCCTGCCTCCTGGATGCGGAAGTAGGGATACATCGTATCGAGGAGTTCGACGGCGTCGCCAATGACGAGGAGGATTTTTTTCATGGGGTCATCTTATGCTGGCGAGCCGGGAGCGTAAGCGACCGGAGAATTTGCACATTCGCGTTTTTCGAGCTAGGCTTGCGCCAGAGGAGAAACTCCCCGTTTCCTTTCGCCCCTCAGGTGGTGCCGTGAATCAGTTCGAACAGATCTTGCAGTTGCCGTACGTCTATTTGTGGCTGCCGATGCTGGCGTTTGCCCTGGTGGCGGGCGCCGTGTACTGGATGTGGCGTCCGGCGCCGGCCGTTCTGGAACCTGCCGCCCCAACCCCCGCGACGGAAGCGCCGCCGCTGGCCAAGAAGTCGAAGGACCTGCGCGGCACGTCGCGCCGCCAGGGCAATACCGTCGAGGTCCATGTGGCCGCCCCGGAGAAAAAGAAAGCCCCCGCCATCGGCAGCGTTCTGGATCGCTCCATGGGCGGCATGCGGCTCGCGCTCTTTCATGAAGTCGATATCGGGTCGGTCGTGTCGATCCGGCCGGTTCACGTCAACGAGATGGTCCCGTGGGTTGACGTCGAGATCCGCAGCTGCAAGGCGAGCACGGAGATCCCCGGCCAGTTTGAGGTCGGCTGCCAGTATGTGAAGTCGCCGCCGTATTCGATTCAACTTTTGTTTGGCTGAGAGATAACCTCAAGACGAGTCCGCAGCGCAAGCAAGGGAACACGCTGGCTTGCGCTGCGCATTCGTGATCCGGATGGAAAAACCATGTCCCCCGCCAGCGCACCCACGAATGTCGCCGCGCCGCCGGACGCCTGTCCGCGCTGCCAGAAACCGCTGGTCGACCCGACCGGCCTGGGGTGGTGCAAGTCGTGCGGCTATTGCCGATCGCTGGCCGAGAGCGAGACGAAAGCAAGCCCGACCGTCGACGCCAAGGCGGCGCCGGGAAATCAGCTGACGGCGACCAGCTCGGCCATCGCGCAAGCGCCGACGTGGATCTGGGTGATGTTCGCGGGCATGATCGCGGTTGCGGCCCTCACGGCAGCAATCGGTTACCTGCTCAAGCTGGCGCCGTTCGAACGCGCCCTGCTGACGACACTGCAAATCGCCGCCGGCCTGGGTGTGATGTTTGTCGGCCAGTTCATCGGCCTGATGAAGATCGCTCCCGACGAATCGACGCTCAGCTTCAAGGACGCCGTCTTCCCGTTTCGCCTCTACGGCCTGATCTTCAAACGCCTGCCCGAGACGAGTCTCACGGTGTATCTCGGCGCGTGGGGCATCGCCGCCGCCGTTTCCGCGGCCATCTTCATCGGCGGTCTCGGCCACTGGTTCAACTACTTGCCGGGCCATCCCAACAATCCTGCCCAAGCAACCAAGTCCGGTCGCTGAGCTGACATTTCGTTGCCACACAACGTAGCGGAACTCGCCAGAGTTCCGGTGCAGCAGAAAGCCGGAACTCTGGCGAGTTCTGCTACAAGACGAGTCCTGCAACGCATTATTAGATTCTTACCTCACAACTTCTCCGCACGCTGCGGAGAACTTTTCGTCGCCTTAATGTGGCACGACGCTCCGCGTCGTGATTTGCGACGCGGAGCGTCGCACCACATTGCGGCTCGGCCGCGTTAAGACAAAGCCGCGATCTGAAATGTGCATCATGTCGGTCCCAACTCTTCAATCACATGCCCCGCCGGATACGACGGATGTCCCATCTCGGTGCGCAGCCGCGGCTTCTTGCGTGGCGGCAGCCAGCCCGACAGCCAGCCGCGCAGCTTCAACGTACAGCGTACCATCCAGCGTGTGATGCCCCACGGCCGGGGAAAGCCGAACGCCGTGATCAGCGTGTCGTCCATGATCGCGTAGATGGCCCGGCGTCCGATCGGACGGGTGATGCGCGGAAACCAGCTCAAAAACAGATCGCGCGTGATGCCGCCGATGCGCTGGTTGGCGTCGGTGTAGCGAAAGTTGTTGCGCTCATAATCGATGTTGAATTTTTCGAACGCCTCATACTCGGCGGGAATGTCCTTGATGTTCATGCGCTGGCCGACCTCGCGCCAGAATTGGAACATGGCGTGCCGTTCCTGGTCGCACATCAGCCGCCAGCCGAAGTTGGCGTTCCAGCGAATCGGCTCGAAGACAAAGGTGGACAGCACGTAGAGGAGATCCTCGTTGACGATCTGAAAGCGGTTGTGGATCTGGTTCATGCGCCGCAGCGCTCGTTTGCCGCGGTCGCTGTCGTAGCCCCATTCCATCAGCTCGCTGACGATGAGATCGGTATCGTCATAGCGCTTCTGCGGCCGAGCCGCGAACTCGCCCGTCTTGTCGAGCAAGCCGGAGATGTTCGGCACGCAATAAGTGCGATAGAGCGCGAACTCGAGGGCACGCGTCGTGTCGAACGGGAACTCGAAGCAGGTGCTGAGGAACACGATGCGCAGGTGATCCTTGAGCGGATCGAGCGTCTTGATTTCGTTGAGGATGGCGTAACGGGACATGCGGAACCTCCTTGTCTTCGTTTAGCGCCCGCGCAAACCGGCAGAACACGCGGGCGCTAAACGGGAACCTCTGGTATAATATCGCAGCCCCCGCGTTTATCGAGGTGTCCCATGACCCCGCAACTCCTCGGCCTCGCGATCTTGTTCGGACAGCCCGCCCCCGCCGATCCATCGGCATTCATCAACCAGGAACTGGCGAAGAGCTGGCAGACCGAGAAACTGACGCCCGCCGACAACGCCGACGACCGCACGTTTCAGCGCCGCGCATCGCTCGACTTGATCGGCCGCATTCCGACGCTTGAGGAGCAACAGGCGTACCTGAAGGACCCCGACAAGCATCGGCGCAAGCTGCTCATCGACCGCCTGCTGGCTCACGACGACTTTCCCCGCCACTGGGGCAATATCTGGACCGATTGGCTCCTGGGCGCCGCCGGCGACCGCAAGGCCCGAACCGCGTTCCACGAATGGATGGCGGCTCATTTCGCTCGCAACGGTTCGCACAAGGAACTCGCCGAAAGCGTGTTGCTCGTCAAGGGCGCTCTTTACAACAACCCCGCCGGCCATTTTCTCTCCGTCCATCGCGGCCAGCCGATTCCAGCCAAGGAATGGGAAAAACTCGGGCAGTACGACATGTTCCCGGCCACGGCCAAAACCTTTCGCATCTTTCACGCGCGCCGGCTGGAATGCGTCCAGTGCCACGATCATGCTTTCGACGACTTTTTTCGCCAGCATCATTTTCATGCCGCGAACCTCTTTTTTCGCCAAGTCGGATTCACACGCAAGCGTGCCCCGAACAACGAATTCACCGAACACATCAGCGACGATCCGCAGCTCAACAAATCCGGCCTGCTGCCCATGGAGCGCCGCAACGGCATTATCGCGTTCACCCGGCCGCGCTTTCTCGACGGCGACGTCTGGAAGCCCGACATGAAGCAGACGCGCCGCGAATTCTTCACCGAACGCCTCGTCAAGCATCCGCAGTTCGCGCGGGCGCACGTCAATTTCCTGTGGGCCCACTTTTTCGGCCACGGCCTGACGCAGACGGCGGACTTCGACGACATGATCGCCGATAACCCCGTCGTGCATCCGAAGGTCATGGATCGCCTCGCTGCCGAGTTCGTCAAGAGCGGCTACGATTCACGGGCCCTGATGCGCTGGATCTGCAACAGCGACGCCTATGGCCGCAGCAGTGTCGCCAACAAGACCAACGCCGGCGCCGATAAGGTCGTGTACTTTTCGCGGATGCAAACTCGGCCGTTGACCAGGCCGCAACTCGTGGAGTCGCTGGTCGTCGTGTTCACGATGGAGAACTACGTCAAGCGGCGCGACAAGCTGCGCACGGAGTTCTTTGCGGAGTTGCCGCCGCTCGTCCGTCAGGAGGTGAATCACTGCGAGGTCGAGCCGCTCAACCCGCGCGGCGAGCTGTCGATTCCGCAGGCGCTGTGGCTCAACAACGGCACCGTCTGGCAACGCGAAGCGAGCGCGCCGGACAGCACGATCGCCAAGCTGCTCAAGAAGGTCGGCGGGCCGGCGCAGAAGAACATGCCCAAATTCATCGAGGAAATCTATCCGGTCGTGTATTGCCGGTCGGCGACGCCCAAGGAGGTCAACCTGCTCCTGCGTCATGCCGAGCAGATGGTGGGACGCTCGCCGCAGAAAAACACCCCGCAATTCTGGCGGAACCTGTGCGAGGACATCTTCTGGGCGATGACGAACAGCGCGGAGTTTTCGCTGCAGCATTGACTTCGTTAGCCGGATACGCAAGCGATGGCGTCATTCGGCAGTCCGTCGCTTGTGCGTCACTGTACAGATTTCCAAAAAATTCACGAAATATTTGCACTTTCGCGAAACGATAATTGACAGGAGCGCAAGATTCGCTTAATCTTTCATTAGTCGCCCCATCCGGTATCCGCGTTGCCGAGGTCCGCGCGCTCGCCTATCCTACCTTGAGCGTGCTCCGACGGCAGTTCTGTCCTACCTTTAGGAATTGGGGGGTTAGTCATGTTGAACCTGTTCTCGAACCGTAAAGCCGGGCAGTGCGATGGCACGACTCGGCGCGACTTCATCAAGGCCGGCGTGCTCGGCATGGGCGCGCTGACGCTGTCCGACCTGCTGCGCTTCCGCGCTCAGGCGACCGCGCAAGGCCGGCCGACGCGCAACACCTCCGTCGTTTGGCTCTGGCTTGGCGGCGGCCCGACCCACGTTGAAACGTTCGATCCGAAAATGTCCGCCCCGATGGAATTCCGCAGCACCGTCGGCGCCGTCCAGACCAACGTCACCGGCATCGAGCTCGGCGGCGTCTTCCCGAAGATGGCCCGCGTCGCCGACAAGATGGCATTCGTCCGCTCCTTCGCCCACCGCAACTCCGGCCACGGCGGCGGCACGCACTGGGTCATGACCGGCTACGACTACCCGCCCGCCGACAACGGCATGGGCCAGGTCAAGCCCGGCTTCGGCTCCATCCTCTCGCGCCATCGCGGGCCCAACAACAGCCAGACCGGCCTGCCCACCTACGTCCGCATCGGCGGCATCCTCGGCGACGGCCCCAGCTGGCTTGGCTCGGCCTACGCTCCGTTCGACACCGCCGGCAACGCTCGCAACAACATGAACCTCCAGGTTCCGATCGAACGCCTCAACGATCGCCGCAGCTTGCTGCACAGCTTCGACACCATGAACCGCGACGCCGACCGCACCGGCCTGATGCAGGGCCTCGACGCCTTCGAAACCCAGGCGTTCGATCTCTTGCAGAGCCGGGCGCGCGAGGTGTTCGACGTCACCCGCGAAGATCCGCGCACCCTCGACATGTACGGCACCAACGGCCTGGCCCGCCAGCTGCTGACGGCCCGCCGTCTGTGCGAGGCCGGCGTCGGCTTCGTCACCCTGCAATACGGCGGTTGGGACATGCACGGGCAGATCGCCCAGTCGATGCGGCAAACCGCGCCGGCGCTCGATCAGGCCGTCAGCGCCTTCGTCCAGGATATCAACCAGCGCGGCTTGCAGGACGACATCCTCTTGGTCATCAGCGGCGAGTTCGGCCGTACGCCGCGCGTCAACGGCAGCGCCGGCCGCGACCACTGGGCCCCGCTGTCCACGCTCGCTCTGGCGGGCGGCGGCCTCAAGATGGGCCAGGTCGTCGGCGA
>JACQFG010000220.1 GCA_016200155.1 Planctomycetota bacterium
TGCTGATCTTCCTGACGCAGCCGTTGTCGCTGGTCAGCGGCCTGTTCGCGCTGTGGATCACCAACACGCCGCTGAATGTATCGAGCTACATGGGGGCCATCCTGCTGATCGGCCTCGACATGAAGAACGGCATTCTGCTGGTCGAGTACATCCAGAAGCTGCGGCAGGAAGGGATGGAGCTCCGGCCTGCCCTGTTGCTCGCAGGCCGAACACGCTTTCGGCCGATCCTGATGACAAGCCTGGCGGCGATCCTCGGCATGTTCCCGCTTGCCCTCGGCATCGGGCCCGGCGCCCAAATGCAGCAACCGCTGGCGATCATGGTCATCGGCGGCCTGACCGCTAACATGCTCTTCACGCGCATGGTGATCCCCGTCGGCTACCTGGTGCTCGAGGGATCGCGCAGGCCTGTGGCGGTGGTATAGTGAATCCGGACGCACCGTATTTGTAATACTTTGTAATACAAATTGCGTTCTGGCTCGTTGTGTGCGCAACGCATTTTCGTAACCTGATGATCAACAAGGAGTTATCGCACAGAAATTCGTTGCGCCGTACGGCTGTAATGGCCGGTTGCAACGCATTTCCGGTCCGTGGGAAGGAGTTCGTCCGGTGACCCAGCCGACGGCCAATCTGACGCTTGACCTCATCTGCCGTGCCCAGCATCGCCTGCGCGGCCTCGTCCACCGCACGCCGCTGATTCATTCCACAACGCTGTCGGCTCACCTCGGCGCCCCGACGTACCTGAAGCTGGAGCTGTTGCAAAAAACCGGGTCGTTCAAGCCACGCGGGGCGTTCAATCGGATTCTTGAGATGCCCGACGATGAGCGCCGGCGCGGCGTCGTCGCGGTGAGCGGCGGCAACCACGCTCAGGGAGTCGCCTACGCCGCCCGGCATCGGGGCATCCACGCGACCATCTGCATGCCGGCCAGCACGCCGCGCAACTACCTCGACGCCACACGCGGCTACGGCGCCGAGATCGTCCTCTGTCCCGACATCAGGGCGGCCTTCGCGGAAACCGCCCGGCTGCAGCAGGAGGGCAAAATCCTCGTCCACCCGTTCGACGACCCGTATGTCGCCGCCGGGCAGGGGACCGTCGGCCTGGAGATTCTCGAAGATCTGCCCGATGTGACGCGCGTCTACGTCAGCATCGGCGGCGGCGGATTCATCGGCGGCATCGCCACCGCGATCCGCTCGATCAAGCCGGACGCGAAGATCATCGGCGTCGAAACGCGCGGCGCCGACGCCATGGCGCAAAGCCTGGCCGCCGGCGCGCTCGTGGAACTTCCCGCGATCACGTCGATCGCCCGCACCCTGGGCGCCCCGAAGGTCTCCGATTTCACGTTGCGCCTGGTGCGCGACCTGGTCGAGGAAGTGATCGTGGTCGACGACGCAGCAGCCGTGAAAGCTTTGTTCTTCCTGCTCGAACGGACGAAATACGTCACGGAACCCGCCGCGTCGTGCTGCCTGGCGGCCGCCGAGCAGCACCGGGCCCGGTTCAACGCCAAAGACCGGATCGTCCTCGTCCTGTGCGGCGGCAACGTGTCGGCCGAGGATTTGACGAGCTTTCACGCACGCTTCACGACCCAAGCACCTTGAACGTCAAGGAGTCATCGATGCAATTCCGCTGGTTGCTGGTGCTCGCCGGTTTCTTGGGCACGCATGTCGCACAGCACGCGGTTGCCCAGACGAACCACGTTGATGCTCACGTCCACGTCTGGACGCCGGACACGGCCCGCTATCCGCTCGCGCCTGGCTACACGAAGGACAACATGAAGCCGGCGTCGTTCACGCCCGAGGAATTGTTCAAGCATTGCAAGCCGGCGGGGGTGGGCCGCATCGCACTGATTCAGATGAGCTTTTATGGCTACGACAATTCCTACATGCTCGACATGATCGCGAAGCATCCCGACGTCTTTGTCGGCACCGCGGTCATCAACCCGGCCGGTCCCGATCCCGCCAAGCTGATGGGCGAACTCGGCAAGAAGGGCGTGCGCGCTTTTCGCATCCTTCCGAAGCTCACCCAGGCGCCGGTCGATAAATGGCTGCAGCACGACGGTTACCAGAAGATGTTCGCCGCCGGGGCGCGCAACAACCAGGCGATGGCGTGCTTGATCGGCCCGGACGCGTTGCCGGAAGTCGAGCGCATGTGCAAGGCGTTCCCCGATACGCCGGTCATCATCGATCACCTGGCCCGCATCGGCGCCGACGGCGTCATTCGCGACGAGGACGTCGATCGCCTCTGCGCGCTGGCCCGGCACAAGAAAGTGATGGTCAAGGTCGGCGCCTTCTACGCCCTGGGCAAGAAGAAGGCCCCCTACACCGACCTGGCCCCGCTCATCAAGAAGGTGGTGACGGCGTTTGGCGCCAAACGCTGCATGTGGGAGAGCGATTGTCCATTCCAGGTGCAAGGCGAACACAGCTTTCAAGCCAGCGTCGATCTGGTACGGAAGAACCTCGACTTCCTCACCGACGAGGACAAGGATTGGCTCTTGCGCAGGACGGCCGAGAGTTTTTACTTCAGCAAGTAGCCGACCCACCCCGCGGCAAGCGGATTCGTAGCGTGGACTTCAGTCCACGCCGCACTGGAGATTCGCGTGGACTGAAGTCCACGCAACGGGTCTTGAAAACTTGTCAGCGCGAGGCAATACAATAACGGCGCCGATTCGACTTTCACCTCCGGAGATTGGTCATGACCCGTCGAACGTTTGCAATTGCCCTCGTGCTTGTTTGTGTCGTGCCGTCCGTAGTCTGGGCCGGTGAGACACCGCGGCTGCGTGTGTTTTACACGGGGCACAGCTTCCACATGTTCGTGCCGGGCCGGGTGGCGCTGACGGCCAAGGCTGCCGGCGTCAAGGAGTATCAGCTTGCCGGTTCGCAGGGGATCGGCGGCTCGCGCGTCATTCAGCACTGGGACAAGGACAAGGGGGACAACCAGGCCCGCAAGGCCCTGGAAAAAGGGGACGTCGACGTCTTCACCATGGCTCCGCATCTCAAGATTCCGGATGAGGGCATCGATCACTTCGTCGAACTGGGGCTGAAGCACAATCCCAAGATGCGCTTCGTCGTGCAGCAGTCATGGGTGCCGTTCGACTACCTGGAGAAACGCGTCAAGGACAACGCCGAGCGCGACGCGGTCAAGCTCGACGTGGAAAAGCTCCGCGACGATCACGCAAGGTGGCGCGGCTTGATCGAGACGCAGGCCAAGGCGCTCAACAAGAAGGCGGGCCGGGACGCCGTCTTCATCGTGCCGGCCGGCGATGCCGTCGTCAAGCTGCGGACGCTGGTCGCCGAGGGCAAGGCGCCCGGCATCACCAAGCAGTCCGAGCTGTTCACCGACGCGATCGGCCACGGCAAGCCGCCGGTCGTGATTCTCGTCTCCTATTGCAACTTCGCCTGCATCACCGGCCGCAGCCCCGTCGGCATCGACGTGAAGGAACCCGCCATCAGCGCCGAGCTGAACACGCTCCTGCAACGCATCGCCTGGGAAACCGTCAGCAGCTATGCCATGAGCGGCGTCACCGCAAAGAAGTGATCACAGACGCTACGCGATGATCGCGCGGATCACGCGGCCCTCGACGTCGGTCAGGCGATGATCGCGGCCACTGTAGCGGAAGGTGAGGCGTTCGTGGTCGAGGCCCATCTGGTGCAGGATGGTGGCGTGCAGGTCGTGGGGATGGGTGCGATTTTCTTCGGCGCGGAAGCCGAATTCGTCGGTGGCGCCGTAGGCCATGCCGCCCTTGAAGCCCCCGCCGGCGAGCCAGACGCAGAAGCCCCAGTGATTGTGATCGCGGCCATCGCCGCCCTGGGACGCCGGGGTGCGGCCGAACTCGCCGCCCCAGAGAACGATGGTCTCGTCGAGCAAGCCGCGCTGCTTGAGGTCGAAGAGGAGGCCGGCGATGCCGCGATCGACGCCGGCGGCAAGCTGGCGGTGCTGTCCGTCGTTGTTGCCGTGCGTGTCCCACGGCTGGCTGTTGCCGGTGTAGATTTGCACGGCCCGCACACCGCGCTCGATCAGTCGGCGCGCCAGCAGGCAGTTCTGGGCGAAGACATTTCGGTTGGGCGCCTCGTACCCATACATCTGCTTGGTCGCGCACGTTTCCTGGTTCAGATCGAAGGCTTCGTGGGCGGCGGTCTGCATGCGAAACGCCATTTCCAGCGAGGCCACGCGGGCATCGAGCAGGGCGTCATTGCCGCGCCGCTCGGCTTGCATGGCGTTGAGCCGCTGGATGAAGTCGAGCTGCCGGCGTTGCGTCTCCGGACTGACGTGGCGATTCTGCAAGTAGGGTAGCACGGTGCGGGCGTCGTAATCGATCGGCAAATTGATGTGGCAGCCCTGGTAGACGCCGGGCAGAAACCGGCTGCCCCAGTTGGCGGCGCCGTTGACCGGCAGGCCGGGACACAGCACGATGTAGCCGGGCAGATTCTGGTTCTCCGAGCCGAGCCCGTAGAGCAGCCAGGAGCCGTAGCTGGGCCGCAGCGCTTGCAAATGGCCGCTGTTCATCATGAACATCGACGGCTCGTGGTTCGGAATGTCGGTGTGCATCGAACGGATGACGCACAGATCGTCCGCAAACTTGGCGACGTTCGGAAAGATCTCGCTGATCTGCAAGCCCGATTGCCCGCACTGCGGAAACCGGAACGGCGACGGCCGCAAGCCGACGGTCGTGTTTTCGGTGCGATAGCCGGCGATGCTGGCAGGCCGCTGCCCGGCGTAGCGCGCGAGGGCGGGCTTCGGATCGAACGTATCGACCTGCGACGGCCCGCCGTTCATGTAGAGATGGATGATGTGCTTCGCCTTGGCCGCATGATGGGGCAACCGGGGCGCGAGCGGATTGGCCGGCGCGTCGGCGGCGAGGACGTTGGCCAACCCGATCATGCCGAAGCCGGCGCCGCAGCGGGCGAGCATTTCGCGGCGGGAGAACAGGCAGTCATTGCGCATTTGGTTCCTCTTTTTCCTGCACTAACAATGGCTCGCAAGAGCCGCGAGACGACTGGTATCGATCTGGACATGGGCCAGAAGGTACTGGTCCAGATCAAGGTCCTTCATCACGTCGCGATAGGCTTTGACGCCGCCAGGCTTGGGGAGCGGATCGCCGTCTTCCACAATGCCCTCGAAGTGCAGTTCCAAGGCCCTCTTCATGTTGCCGACAACTTGTTGGATCGTCTTCCCGACCGCGGCGCAACCTTGAACATCGGGGCAATGGGCACTGTAGCCGGTCGCTGTCTTGCCGATGACTATTAAATAGATTTCCATGACGTCCTCCGCCTTTTACTCTACTCCACCAGCCCTGCTTGCCTCAAGATACTCTTCTGGGTTTTCTGGTCCAGATCGGCGCTCATCTGACCGGGGACGGTGACTCGGCCGCGCTTTACCGGATGCTTGTATTGGCGGTGGCCGCTCTTGGACTTGATACGATACCAACCGTCTGCTTCGATGAGTCGGATGATCTCTCGAACTTTCATGAGTCCTTCCTTCAAGGACCAAGCAGGTAAACCATCGCCGAGCAAATCTCAATCCACCCACAAAAACTCGTTCGACGCCAGGATCGCCTGCGCGAATTGCTCCCACGGCGTCAGCTGATCCTTCATCCCCCCGTCGCGCACGAACTCGACGCTTGCCCGCAGCTCGATCGGCGTCGGTTCACGGCCGTACGCCAGGCGGAATGCGAGGGCGATGCGCTCCTCATCCTTCGGCGCCGCTTGTTCGAGCCGCTTCGCAAATGCCTTCGCCGTTTCGATCGTGAAGTCGCTGTTGAGCACGAAGAGCTGCTGTTGCGGGACGGTCGTCACGCTGCGGCGGTCGCTGGTCACGTTGGCGTCGGGGAAATCGAACAGCACCAGCAGCTTGTTCGGCTCGAGTCGGCTCACCTTCGCATAGAAGGTGCGGCGGACATTGTCGGCCTGCGTCAGCTCGGTCGACGGGCCGCCTTGGTTCGGATCAAGGCGACCGGCAACCGCGAGCCAGGCGTCGCGCCAGGCTTCGAAGTCGAGCCGGCGCGGGGCGTAACGCCAGACGTACTGATTCTCCGGATCGCGCTCGACGTTGGCCGGGTCGCTCGTGCTGGCGAGTTGATAGGCGGTCGAGAGCATGATTTCGCGGTGCAGCCAACGCAACGACCAGCCGGCTTCCATGAAGCGCATGGCCAGCGTGTCGAGCAGCTCCGGATGCGTCGGCCGATCGCCGAGGACGCCGAAGTTGCTCGTGGTGCCGACGATGCCTCGGCCAAAATGATAGTGCCAGACGCGATTGACGATGACGCGCGCGGTCAGCGGGTTCTTCGGATCGGCGATGGCATTGGCCAGTTCGAGCCGGGTGAATTTGTCCGTCTTGGCCGAGGGGAGAATGCGCAGAAACCCCGGAGGCGCCGAATCCCCCAGGCGTTCGACATTGCCGCGCTGATGAACGCGCATCGGCGTGCCGCCGCCGTTGATGACGTGAGCCATCGGCAGCGGCGGCGGCGCTTCCTTGCGCAGGCGAACGACGTCCTCATTGCGATCGACGATTTCCTTGATCTCGGCTGCGGACCGCTTCTTCTTGTCTTTGAACTGTCCCGCCTTGGCCTCGGCCTCCTTGAGCTTTTTCTGCCAGGCGCGGTAGCGTTCGATGGTGTCATTGTCCGCGAGCGGCCGGACGTCGAGATTCGAGCCGTTGTAGGCAGCGGCGAGCGAATAGTAATCGCGCGTCGGGATCGGGTCGTACTTGTGATCGTGACAGCGCGCGCACGCGACGGTCAATCCGAGCAGCCCGCGCGTCAGCGTATCGACGCGGTCGTCGAGTTCGTCGGCGATGACCTGGGCCGCCACCGAGCCGCGATGATATTCCTGGCCCAGCCCCTGGAAGCCGAGCCCCGCGAGCTTGACGGCGTAATCGGGCTCCGGATCGTTGAGCAAATCACCGGCGAGTTGCAGGCGCACAAAGCGATCGTACGGCATGTCCTTGTTCAATGCCTGCACCACCCAGTCGCGATAACGATAAGCATGCGGCCTAGGGGTGACGAACGCCAGCGCCTTGTCCTCGGCATAGCGGGCGACGTCGAGCCAGTAACGGCCCCAGCGTTCGCCGTGATGCGGCGATGCCAGCAGCCGATCGACGACGCGGGCGAATGCTTCCGCAGATTCATCTTTCAGGAACGCATCGATCTGGGCCGGCGTCGGCGGCAGCCCGATGAGGTCAAAGGTCGCCCGGCGGATCAAGTCGCGTTTGCTCGCCAGGCCGGCCGGCTTGATACTGCGCTTTTCCAGGTCGGCCAGAAGGAAATGGTCGAGGTCACGCTTCGGCCAGGCTGTGTTTTTCACCTTCGGCAAGGGATGCTTGACCGGCGCCTGAAAGGCCCAAAATTGACGCGCCTTGGCCCAGTCGATCTCGGTGACGGCTGTCTGTGTGCCGTCGCGCGGATCGGGGGCGCCGAGCTTGATCCACGTTTCGAAGTCGCTGACGATGGCCGCGGGCAGCTTGCCGTTGCGCGGCATCTGCAAGTCGCCTTCGTGCCGCAGCGCCTTGAGGAGCAAGCTCTCGCTCGGTTTGCCGGGCACGATCGCTGGGCCGGTGACGCCGCCTTTGCGCAGGCCGGCTTTGCTGTCGAGCACGAAGTCGGCCTTGAGCTTCTTGTTCTTGCGTGCTTCTTCCGAATGGCACTTGTAACAATGTTCGACCAGCACGGGGCGGATCTTCGTTTCGAAAAACTCCAGGCCCTTGCGCTCGGCCGGTTGAGCGCTGACGCGCGGGACCGTCGTCAGCGAAAGGACGACCAGGAAAAACATCGAAAACGTGCGCATGAGAAACTTTCGCCTTCGGGCCATTGCCCTTCGCTGGCGCTCAGGCTCGGATAAGGCCGTAGGACAGGCTGCCAGCCTGTCCGTCATCGCGCTAGAAAGGGCATTTCTGGACAGGCTGGCAGCCGGTACTACGAGTATCCGGATAGCTACTCAGAACAGCTCCAACACCGGTCGGCCCTGGACGACGTAGTGCGGCCTGCCGATCGGGTCGGTGACGCGGGTATCGGCGCCGAAGCCGAGCGCGTGATACATCGTGGCGACGAAATCGGTGGTGTGGACGGGGTGGTACGCGGGCACACCGCCCTGGGCATCGCTGCGGCCGATGACGCTGCCGCCGCGAATCCCGCCGCCGGCGAGCACCGTGGAATAGACGCGGCCCCAGTGATCGCGGCCCGCACTGCCGTTGATCCGCGGCGTGCGGCCGAATTCACCGGTCCAGGCGATCAGCGTCTCGTCGAACATGCCGCGCTGCGTCAGGTCCTCGATCAGGGCGGAGAACGCGCGATCGACGGGCGGCAACAAGAAATCGCGCATCTTCGCGAAGTTGCGGCTGTGCGTGTCGAAGTTCTGTTCGGACTGCTTGAACATCCAGGGCACGGTCACGAAGGCGACGCCTGCCTCGATGAGCCGGCGGGCGACGAGGCAGCTGCGGCCGAAACGGTTGTCGCCGTAGCGATCGAGCATCGAGCGCGGCTCATCGTCCAGCGAGAATGCACGCCAGGCCTGACCGGAACGAAGCACATCGGCAGCAAGCTGCTGGAACCGCTCGTAATCGCGTTCGACGGGAGCGGCCGCGGGACGCTGGGTCTGCACGGTGTCGAGGAGGGTCGATCGACCGGCCTGGCGTTGGGCATCGACGCCGGGCGGCGCGGTGAAGCCAGGCATCATATCGCCGGGCCGCCAGGTTTCGTCGAACAGAAAGAGCGGATCATAGCGCGGTCCGAGGAAGCCGGCGTGCTGTCCGCCCCACATGGCGTTGTTCTGATCGCCGACGGGGCGCGGCAATTGCACGGCCGCGGGCAGGCCGTTGCGATCGCCGCGGAGTTGCCGAACCACGGAAGCGACGCAAGGCGGATCCTGGCGATCGACCTGGGGCTCCCCCGAGCGGCGCGGCGCATGCCGCAGGCCGGTGAGATTGTAATGAACGCCGACGCCATGCGTGTCGGAGCCGTGAAACACGGAGCGCAAGATCGAGAAGCGATGCGCCTGTTGTGCCAGCATCGGCAAGAGTTCGCAGATTTGCGTGCCGGGGACGCTGGTCGCCATGGGCCGATATTCGCCGCGAATGCCGTCAGGCGCGTCCGGCTTGGGATCAAAGGTTTCATGCTGCGCCGGCCCGCCGGTCATGTAGAGGAGGATGCAGGCCTTCGCGGTGCCGGTGCGCGGGCGCGCGGTTTGTGCGCCCGCGCCGAGCATCAGCGCGTCGGCCAAACCCAAACCAATCGGAGAAAGCAGGCCAGCCCGCAGGAAGGTGCGACGGTTCATGGTGGGTCTTTGGGAAAAACGGGGGGTAGGATTGATCTCCATCGAGTCTATCGTTCTTCCAGGCCGAGTGCAAGCCCTCACTTGGGGATAGGTTCGAATTTGGCATGCCCGCGTTGACGCGTGGGTAAGGCTCCTGCGTTCAAAAATGGGTTGCATGGCGCTTGCAAGTTTTACACACCCACATCCACAGACCCCCCCAGCCCGCATTTGGGTTGCATTGCGCTTGCAAGTTTTGCACGCACGCACACACGAATACACCCCCTGCCCGCAAATGGATCACGTGAACCAGTTCTTTTCTTGAACGCGCCCAGGGCGTGTGAACGATCGATAATTTTCGTGGTGCGGGCGGCTCGCCTGCACGTGTCACTCCTTGACGGATGAAATGTGCAGGCGAGCCGCCCGCACCACGAAAAATCGGGTCGTCCCCGTTCGAGCTTCACCGAACCTTCACATATCGCACCGCGAAAGCTCACATTTCGGGCCGAGAATACGACGGAACCACGGGCGAACTCCTTCCCGCGACTGTCACGACAAGGGATCGCCCCCGCCCGGTCTCTGATGACATAGAGGAGACATTCATGCCACGAGCATCCGCGCTGGTGTTGTTGGGCATTGCGATCCTGAGTTCCGCAGGCTGCAGCGGCTGCAACAACAGCGGTATCGAGCACAAACGGCTGACCGGCGCCGGCGCCACCTTCATCTACCCCATGATGAGCAAATGGTCCAAGGAGTATGAAAAAGCCAAGGGCGTCAAGATCGATTATCAATCGATCGGCTCGGGCGGCGGCATCAAGCAGATGACTGCGCAGACGGTTGATTTCGGCTGCAGCGAGGGCCCCTTAAATGACGGTCAGCTAAAGGAAGCCAAGGACAAGAACGGCGACGTCGTGCACATTCCGCTCGCCATGGGCGCCGTCGTTCCCGCCTACAACCTTGCGGAGGTGAAGGATCAACTCAAGTTCACTGGGCCCGTCCTTGCCGACATCTTCCTCGGCAAGATCACGAACTGGAACGACCCTGCCATCAAGAAGCTGAACCCCGATGCCACGCTGCCCGAAACCAAGATTGTCGTCGTGCACCGTTCCGATGGCAGCGGCACCACCTATGTGTGGGTCGATTACCTCAGCAAGGTCAGTCCCGAATGGAAAGACAGGGTCGGCAAGGGCACCTCCGTCAACTGGCCGATCGGCCTGGGTGAAAAGGGGAATGAGAACGTCGCCGGCCAGGTCAAGCGCTCGGCGGGCGCCCTCGGCTACGTGGAGCTGACCTACGCCTTGCAGAACAAAATCCAGTACGGCGCCGTGCAAAACAAGGAGGGAGTCTTCGTCGTTCCCAACCTGGAATCCGTCAGCGCCGCCGCCGATGCCTTTCTCACCGACATTCCCGAGGACCTGCGCTACTCCATCACCGACGCGCCCGGCAAGGGTTCTTACCCCATCAGCGGCACCTGTTGGGGACTCGCCTATGCGAACAATCCGAGCGGCAAGGGCAAAGAAGTGCGCGACTTCCTTTACTGGTGCACCCACGACGGCCAACAATTCTGCGAGGCTCTGCATTACTCCAGGTTGCCGACGAGGCTGGTCGAGCGTGTGGAGAAACGGCTTGAGTTGATCAAGTGATCTTTCCCCACCGTAGACCTCACGCTCCGCGTGAGGATTCCTCACGCGGAGCGTGAGGTCTACGATGTCGAGTACCCCATGGCGAATTCCGCACATCAAGCGTCTCTGGCATCCAATCCCCCGGGGTCCGTGTTCGCCGTTCCGCGTTCCTGGCATCTCGGCGATTGCCTGTTTGCGCTCTTGTGCCAGTCGGCGGCGCTGTCCGTCATCGCCACCTTCGCGGCACTCGTGGTCGTGCTGTTCTGGCAGGCGTGGCCCGCGCTCCACACGATCGGCGGGCAGTTTTTCACGACCGTCATCTGGGACCCCGAGCCGACGCATCGCGAGTTCGGCGCCCTCACCTTCATCTACGGCACCGTGATGACTTCCGCCATCGCGATGCTGATCGCCGTTCCCCTCGGGGTCGGCACGGCGGCGTTTCTTGCCGAAATCGCTCCTGCCTGGCTGAGGAAAACCGGCTCGTTCCTCGTCGAGCTTCTCGCCGCCATCCCCAGCGTCGTCTACGGCTTTTGGGGCGTCCTCGTCTTGGCGCCCATCATCCAATGGGTCATTACGGCCGTCGGCGGCCCCAACCAGGGGGGCACCGGCATATTCTCCGCCGGTCTGGTTCTGTCGATCATGATCGTACCCTTTGTCGCCGCCGTCGCCTTTGATGTGTGCAAGGCCGTTCCCAACTCGCAGCGCGAAGGATCCTATGCCCTGGGCGCGACGCGCTGGCAGACGATCTGGTCGGTCGTTCTGCCCTACGCCCGGCCCGGCATCATCGGCGGGTGCTTCCTGGCCCTGGGGCGCGCTCTGGGGGAAACCATGGCGGTCACCATGCTGATTGGCAACCGACGGGAATTCAGCCTGTCCCCCTTTGCCCCGGGGTACTCGATTCCGAGCATCATTGCCAACGAATTGCTGGAGGCTGACTACGAGTTGTACGAATCGGCGCTCGTCGAACTCGGCCTGGTGCTGCTAATGGTCAGCATCGGCGTGAATTCCCTGGCCCGGCTGCTCATTTGGCGGATGGGCCGGCCGGCGGGCGCCGGCATCGTGGCGAGCCTGCTGCGTTACTTGAGGCCGACATCCGCCGCTCCCCAAGTTGCCGACACGAGCGTCGTGCCCGCGTCGGCGGTGGAACAGGGCATGCGCGCGGGGCTGCCGCCCGGGGCGCCGACGCTTGCCGAGGGAGCGCCGCCGATTCGTGTTGCCGGGGAACCACGCGCTCCCGCGGAGATTTCTCAGGCGACGTTTACGCTGATCGATCGCCTGATGACGGGGGTGCTCGGGCTGTGTCTGGCGATCAGCGTCGGTTTTCTGTTGTTCATCCTCAGCTACATTGTCTTTCGCGGCGTCGGCGCACTCGACTGGAACTTCTTCACCAGGCTGCCCGAGCCCGTCGGGGAGCCTGGCGGCGGCTTGGCCCATGCCATCGTGGGCAGCTTCATTCTCGTCGGCCTGGCCGCGGCATTTGCCGTCCCGCTCGGCATCCTCGCCGCCGTCTATCTGGCGGAATATCGCAGCGCCTGGCTTGGACCGATCGTCCGCTTCGTCACCGATCTGCTGACCGGCGTCCCGTCCATCGTCGTCGGGATCCTTGCTTATTTTGTGATCGTCAAGCCGATGGGGCATTTCTCCGGCTGGGCCGGCTCGTTCGCGCTGGGTGTGATGATGATCCCGATCGTCATTCGCACGACCGAAGAGGCGCTGCGGTTGGTCCCGGCGTCGCTGCGGCACGCCAGCTATGCTCTGGGCGCCAGCCAGTGGCAGACCGTGCTCAAGGTCACGCTCCCGGCGGCGCTGCCGGCCGTCATCACCGCCGTGTTCCTGGCGGTCGCCCGCGTGGTCGGTGAGACAGCGCCCTTGTTGCTCACGGCCGGCAGCAGCAGCCGACATTGGCCCCGCTCGCCCAACGACTGGGTGCCGGCGCTGCCCGAGTTCATTTTCCGTTACGCCACGAGCGCTTCGGAAGACTGGCGCCGCATGGGCTGGGCCGCCGCACTCGTCCTCCTCGCCATCGTCATGCTGTTGAGCCTTGGCGTTCGGCTGATCACAGGCCGACGCGCCGTATCCACACGGCAAGCAGGATGACAGGGCGAAAATCCGAAATCCGAACTGCCAAACCAACAGAACCACGGGGGCACGGGGAACACGGGGTAAATACAGAATTGGCAATGGATTCGGCCATTCTGCAATAGGCGAATTGCTCAGCAATCGAATTTCCCCCTATTCGTATTTCCCCTTGTTTCCCCGTGCTCCCCGTGGTTCATTGGTTGCCGTGACACAGATTCGGATTTCGGATTTGTCGGTGTGGTTATTCCACTTATGGAAGCTAGAAAAACGACATGTGGCGATCGCGTATCTTCTGGCGCCTGTTCGGTGCGTACAGCATTCTGCTGACCGTAACCTTCGGCCTGTTGGGTTGGCTGTTGATCGGCCGAATGGAAAACCATATCCTCCAGGAGATTCAGCGTGGCCTGGAGGTGAAGACGATTCTCTTGCGGGACCTGGTGAACCGCCTTGGGGAGGCCGAGCTTCAGGAGCAGGCTCTCCGGGTCGCCCAGGAAACCAATACGCGCATCACGCTGATTCACGCCAGCGGCAAGGTGCTGGCGGATTCCGGCGAACGACTCGACCGCATCGAGAATCACCTGGATCGCATCGAGGTGCAGCAAGCCAAGACTTCCGGAATCGGGACGTCCACGCGCTACAGCGGGACCGTGCATCAGCCGATGATGTATGTCGCGCGCCGCAACGATCAGGGCCCGGTGCGGTATGTGCGCATCGCCTTGCCGCTCGACGCGGTCGCCACTGAGATTCGCTGGCTGCATCGCGTCGTGTGGACAGCCACCGGGATCACGCTGATCATTGCCCTGGTCGTGAGCGTGGTGATCGCCCGGCGCATCAGCGCGCCGCTGGTAACTCTGGCGGCAGCGGCGGATGCGATGACGCGCGGAACCGGAGGCGCGAAAGTGCCGGTGTCCTCAGCGGACGAGGTGGGCACGCTGGCTGCTTCGTTCAACGCCATGAGCGAGGCCTGTGCTGCCCAGATGGCGCAGATGAATCAGGACCGCGAGCAGCTGCTGGCGATCTTTCGCAGCATGGTCGAAGGGGTCCTGGTGCTGGATGCCGAGCAATCGATCCTCTTTGCCAACGACGCGGCCAGTCACCTCCTCGGGGCGCCGCTTCAGGCAGCCATCGGGCAAAAAGTCTGGCAGGTCTTCCGTCATCGCCAGCTGAACGAAGCCGTTGACAAGATCCTCGCATCGGACGAGCCGTACCGATGCGACCTGGAATGGCCGGGCGCCGAGCGCCGCGATCTGGCGCTGCAGGGCGCCCGTCTGCCCGGCGCACCGCACCGCGGCGCGGTCCTGGTGTTTCACGACATCACGCACCTGCGCAAGCTGGAAACGGTTCGCCAGGATTTCGTGGCCAACGTCTCGCACGAGCTGAAGACGCCGCTGGCCGCGATCCAGGCAACCGTGGAAACCTTGCTGGACGGCGCCCTGCAGGATCCCGCACACAACGTGCAGTTTCTGGAACGCATTCGCGAGAACGGCGAACGGCTGCACCGCCTGGTGCAAGACCTGTTGACGCTGGGGCGCATCGAATCGAGCCAGGCCCCGCTGGAACTGGAGCCGATCCCCTTGCAAGCCGCGGCGGAAGCGTGCATGAGCCGACAAGCGGA
Source organism: Planctomycetota bacterium (assembly GCA_016200155.1). Classification (GTDB taxonomy): domain Bacteria; phylum Planctomycetota; class Planctomycetia; order Gemmatales; family Gemmataceae; genus SIAQ01. Next base: position 14,551 of record JACQFG010000220.1, read on the forward strand.
CCGGGCCCGCGCCCGGGAAGTGCAGTTAATCGCCGAAGCCCCCCGGCATCCCATGGCTGCAATTGCCGATGCCGAGGCCCTCGCGGAGATCCTCGACAACCTGGTGGACAACGCCATCAAATACACGCCGGCCGGCGGGAAGGTCGCGTTGCGCTGGCGTGCGGAAGATCATGACGCCATTTTGCAAGTGGTCGATACCGGCACTGGCATCCCGGAGAAGGATCTGCCGCGGATATTCGAGCGCTTCTATCGCGTCGACAGAGCGCGCAGCCGAGCGCTGGGGGGCACCGGTCTGGGCCTGAGCATCGTCAAGCATTTGGTCCAGGCACTTGGAGGAACGATCACCGCGGAAAGCAAGGTCGGTCGCGGCAGCACCTTCACCGTGCGCATCCCGCGCGCCCCGGCCTGAATATTAACCACGTGACCTGCACGGTATCTTCACGAAATCTACACAATGGATTTCTATCGTTACCTTGGCAACAGAGCGAAAGCAGAGGTGTTGCGTGAGTGCGGTCGGTTTTGCCAAAATCATGGTGGAGCGCCAGGAGACCGGGCGAACCCTGCCGGACGTGAACGTCCATCGCATCAAGGTGGAAACCCGCAACCTCTCGTTCTGGTATGGCAAGACGCAAGCGCTCTTCGACGTCACCGCCTCCATTCCCGAACGCTGCGTGACGGCGCTGATCGGCCCCTCGGGTTGCGGCAAATCGACGTTCTTGCGGACGCTCAACCGCATGAATGAAATGATCGACGGCACCCGGCACACCGGTCAGATCCTCCTGGCGGGGCAGGAGATTTACGGCCGCGGCATCGACGTCGTCAGCCTGCGCAAGCGTGTGGGCATGGTCTTTCAGAAGTCGAACCCGTTCCCCAAGAGCGCCTTCGAAAACGTCGCCTTCGGCCCGCGCGTCGCCGGGGTTCGCCACAGCGGCCGCCTGGCCGAGATCGTGGAGCGCTGCCTGAAGCAAGCGGCCCTGTGGGATGAGTTGAAAGATCGCCTGCACGACTCCGCCCTGAATCTGTCCGGCGGCCAGCAGCAGCGCCTGTGCATCGCCCGCGCCCTGGCGACCGAGCCGGAAGTCCTGCTCATGGACGAACCCGCTTCGGCTCTCGACCCGGCCGCCACGACGCGCATCGAAGATCTGATCTACGATTTGAAGAAAAACTACACCATCGTGATCGTGACGCACAACATGCAGCAGGCCGCGCGCATCTCCGACCTGACCGGCTTCTTCTTCCAGGGACGCCTCGTGGAAATGGGTTCCACCGATCAGATGTTCACTCGGCCGGACAAGAAGGAAACCGAAGACTACATCACCGGACGATTCGGATAACGCTATGTCCATCCATTTGAATCGCGATCTGGAAAATGTGCAACGGCGCGTGCTGTCGCTGGCCGCGGCCGTGGAGCAAATCGTGGAGAAGTCGATCCGCGCCTTGTTCGAGCGGGACGCCACGCTTGCTCGAACTTTGATGGAGTCGGATACGCCCATCGACATGGAAGAAAACGTCATCGAGGAAGAGTGTCTGAAGATCCTCGCGCTGCATCAGCCCGTCGCGGTCGATCTGAGGCGGGTGGCAACCATTGTGAAGATCAACAGCGATCTGGAACGCATGGCGGACCTGGCCGTGAACATCGCCGAGCGCGCGCTCGCCCTCGCGCAAGGACCCGAGGTTCCCGTGCCCACGACCTTTCACCAGATGACGGACCTCACCAATACGATGGTCCGCGATAGTCTCGATGCATTCCTCAAGCTCGATGTTGCCCTGGCCAAGCGCGTATGCCGGCTGGATGATGAAGTGGACCGCTACAACCGCGCGATCATCGACCACGTCAGTGAATTCATGAAACAATCGCCCAGCAATGTGGATCCGGGCTTGCACATGTTCTCGGCCGCCCGACAGCTGGAACGTATCGCCGACCATGCCACGAACATCGCCGAGGATGTCGTTTACCTGGTGGAAGGCAAGATCATTCGTCACAATCCGGAAGCGATAAAGTAGGATCTCCACATGGCCAAAAGCAAGATCCTGATCGTGGAAGACGAGGCCTCTCTGGTGGAGGTGCTGTCCTACAATCTGCAGCGCGAGGGCTATGAAGTCGCCGTCGCCAAGGAGGGGCGTGAGGGGCTGCGCAAGGCCCAGATGCAATTGCCGGACCTGATCCTGCTCGACCTGATGCTGCCCGGCTTGAACGGCCTTGATATTTGCCGCGAACTGCGCGCCGCGCCGCGCACGGCCGGTATCGCCATCCTGATGTTGACGGCCAAGGGAGAGGAAACCGATCAGGTCGTCGGCTTTGCGGTCGGCGCCGATGATTACGTCACCAAGCCGTTCAGCGTCAAGGTGCTCCTGCAAAGGATCAAGGTCCTGCTGCGCCGCCAGGACAATCCCGAACCGTGCAGCGATATCATCGAAGCGGCCGGCATCCGCATCGATAAGCGCGCCCATCAAGTGACCGTGGATGAGCAACCGATCACTCTCACGCCGACGGAGTTTCGCCTTCTAGAAACGCTGATGAAACAACCGGGCCGCGCCTTCACGCGCCATGACCTGATGGACGCAGCGGTCGGCGATGCCATCGTTCTGGAACGAACGATTGACGTGCATGTCAAGTCCCTGCGCCGCAAGCTCGGAGACACCGGCGCGCACATCGAAACCGTCCGTGGCGTGGGCTACCGCTTTCGCGACAGTGAAGGTGCGAATTGATTTGGCGTCCCCCCCTGCGGGATGGCGCAACTTCCCGGATAGCGCCGAAGACACGATCGAACGTCAAGGCAATTCGCACAATACCAGGGAGCGGGCGTCTTGACGGGTTTCTGGCTTCGTTTCCGGCACTTGGCGCAGCGGTAGCGTTTGCCTTTGGCGGCGGTTTTCGGGCGTGACTTCTTGCCGGTCCTGAAAATGCTCTTCGCCATGGGAACCTCAAGGCGTATTTTATCAACGTGCCTCCCGCATCACCATTGAGGAACGTGGCATGAGCTTGTCACCCGTGGAAGCCAGCAAGCGAGTCAACGAGTCCGTAACCGTGGAAATGGTCGTTCAGCGGACGAAGCTATGCACGGGCTCGCAGCAGTGCTTCCTGGATTCCGAAGCAAATCACCGCGACCCGAACAACCTGGGCGTGGTCGTCACCGAGGCAGGCCGTGCGAAATTCATCGAAGCGGGAATTGCCGACCCGACCGCACA
>JACQFG010000221.1 GCA_016200155.1 Planctomycetota bacterium
CGCCATAAATGGCGGGCTATCTGGAGATTATCATGACCGACCGGCTGCAAATCGTCGAAGGCGACATCACCAAGCTCGACGTCGACACCATCGTCAACGCCGCCAACTCCAGCTTGCTCGGCGGCGGCGGCGTGGACGGGGCCATTCATCGCGCCGCCGGCAAGAAGCTCCTCGAGGAATGCCGAACCCTCGGCGGCTGCGACACCGGCCAGGCCAAGATCACCAGGGGCTACAACCTCACGGCTCGCCACGTCATCCACACCGTCGGCCCCATCCACGGCGAAGAAGCCGGCCGGGATGATGAACTGCTGGCGGACTGCTATCGCAACTCTCTGGAACTCGCCGTCAAAAACGGCTTGAAGAGCATCGCGTTCCCGTCGATCAGCACCGGCGCCTTCGGTTTCCCGATGGACCGCGCCGCCCGCATCGCCATCCGCGCGGTACGTGCGTTCCTCGCGGCGCGTCCCGAAATCGAGAAAGTGCTGCTCGTGTGCTTCGGCAAAGAAGCGCTGCGCATTCATCAGGCGGCGCTGTCAGAGCCTGAAGCGTGAGCGAAGAAATGTTACTTTTTCTTGGCATCGACCGCTTGCACGGTGCCGGCAGCGGTGTCGACCGTCCATGCCGCGACCTCCTTGCCGTCGATGCGGTAGCACACGTTGAACATGCGCGTCGAATCGATGATGCCGGGATGGAACGGCCGGCGGACGCTCCAGGTGCGTTCCTTGACATCGTGATCCCAGTTTTCGCGATCGATCTCGCGAATGCGGGCTTGCTGCGTCTTGAGTACGAGCTGGATGGCCGCGGCGTGCGGCGACGTCTTCGTTTGCTCGCCTTGCTGGGCGTCGGCGCTGAACGTCAGCAGGGCCAAAAGGGCGACGAGGACCGCGAAGGAAATTCGGACTTGCATGGCTCGCCTCCTGATGATCAAGGTCGGTTGTGCTTGTTGGCAAGATAGGGACGTATCATCGATCCACGGGCTGCGTCAATGTCTATTGTAGAAAAATCAAGCTCCGTTGCAGGCAAGGGGGGCTCAGTCGGCCAGGACGTGCGTGTAAAACTCGCAGGCGCAATGCAAGTCATTTGCTCCGAATATAATACTCCGTCAGCATTCATCACCAGAGGATCATCGGATGGGCTGGGTTGTCGGCGGGGCGGTTGCCGCGACCGTTGTCGTCTTCATCGGACTCGTCGCGTGGCAAATCCGCCGCCGGCATATGCAGCGCTGGCTGCCGGCGTACCTGCGCGAACGCCATCGCTTTCAACCGCCGCGACCCGACGAAGAAATCCACGTCATTCTGTGCATCTGCGATCACTTCGAGCCGAAGGCCGGCAAGGCGAGCGTCGAGACCGGCCGGCAGCGCGTCGCCCGGTGGGTTGAGCAATATCCCAAACAGTTCGGCCACTTCCGCGACAGCGACGGTCGGCCGCCGCGCTACACGTTCTTCTTTCCGATCGAGGAGTACGAGAAGGAATACCTCGACGCGCTGGCGGGTCTGTGCCGGGCGGAGTTCGGCGAAGTCGAGATTCATCTGCATCACGACAAGGACACGCCCGAGGGATTGCGTGCGAAGCTGCTCGGCTTCAAGGACGTCCTCGCCGGGCACGGTTTGCTGTCGCGGCATCGGCAGACCGGGGCGCTGATGTACGCCTTCATCCACGGCAACTGGGCCTTGTGCAACGCCCGGCTCGATAACTGGCACTGCGGCGTCGATCACGAGATTCCGGTGTTGCTGGAGACCGGGTGTTATGCCGACATGACGTTCCCGTCGGCGCCGAGTGTGACGCAGCCGCCGATCATCAACCGCATCTACTGGGCGTGCGATCGACCGGACGGGCCGCGCTCGCAGGACATCGCGTTGCCGGAGGGGTCGCCGATCGACAGGGCGCTCTTGCTGGTGCAAGGCCCGCTGCTCCTGGACTGGAGCCGGCGCAAGTGGGGCGTGATGCCGGCCGTCGAGAACGCGTGTTTGCAGACGAGCCAGCCGCCGAGCCTGGAGCGGTTGTGGCTGTGGCTGCGAGCGCGGGTGCAGGTTCCGGAGCGGCCGGACTGGTACTTCGTCAAGCTGCACGCCCACGGCGGCCCGGAGCACGATCACGAGACGCTGCTGGGTGGGCCGATGGTGAAGTTCCACGAAGACCTGGCGAAGCTGGCCCGCGACAATCCAAAGTTTCACGTTCACTACGTGACAGCCCGCGAGATGGTCAACCTCATCAAAGCAGCGAAGGCGGGGTTCAAAGGCCCGGTCGCGGAGGCGCGCGATTGGGAGTTGATGTCCAACCTGCAAGCCCCACCATGAGCGCAGCGATTGGTGGGGGTCGCCCCCGGTTCGCCCCCCCCAATCGCTGCGCTCATGGTGGGGCTTGCAGCAACTTCACTAATCCGTCGCGGAACGACACCGTCGGCTCATATCCCAGTTCCTCGCGCGCCCGGCGAATGCTCGCTTGCGACACGCGCACATCGCCGGCGCGCGGCGGCTGATGGATCGGCTGCAGCTTCGTACCAAGAATCTCGTTCAGATAGCCCACCAATTCGAGCAAGTTCACGCTCTTGCCGGTGCCGATGTTGTAGACTCGGCCGATCGCTTTCTTCGAGTCAGCGGCGAGACGCAGGGCCCGCACGACGTCGGCGACGTAGACGAAATCGCGCGCTTGCAGGCCGTCGCCGTAGATCGTCGGCGGCTTGCCTTGTTTCATGTGGGCGCTGAAGATCGCGATGACGCCGGAATAGGGGCTCTTCGCGTCCTGGCGTGGGCCGAAGACGTTGAAGAACCGCAAGCGCACCGTCTCGAGGCCAAAGACGGAGGCGAAGGCGGTGCAGTAATGTTCGCTGGCGAGCTTGGCGGCGGCGTAAGGGGAGAGCGGGATGAGGGCATCGTCCTCGGTCCGCTCGTCGCCGGGCTGATCGCCGTAGGCGCTGGAGCTGGCGGCAAAGACGACGCGGCGGACGCCCAGCCGACGCGCCGCATCGAGAACGTTCACGGTGCCGGTGGCGCAAGCGTCATGCGAGGCGAGCGGCGTTTCGACGCTCTTCGTCACCGACGCGACGGCGGCCAAATGATAGACGACCGCGCAGCCGGCGACCGCCTGATCGACGATCGCAGGCTGGGTGATGCTGCCGCGCACGAGTTCGATGCGGCTCTGTGCGTTTGCAAGGTTTGCGGGGTTGCCGGTGCTGAAGTCATCGAGGACGCGCACCTTTTGCCCAGCGGTAAGAAGGGCGTCGACGAGGTGCGAGCCGATGAATCCCGCGCCGCCGGTGACCAGACATTGCGTCACGTGTTTGCTCCGAAAATTGGTAATTGCTGCAAGCGTAACCTATATTTTAGTGCTCGAAAAAACAAACGACGCAATCTTCGTGTTCTTGGTGCCCTTCGTGGAAGTTTTTTCATGAAATCGCTGGCAAAATCCACGCTGTACGGTCTGTACAAATATACCGGCGCCATGGCGGTCCAGGAACGGCTCGCCTACTGGTCGGGCCGGCGTTTCATGTCGGTCGTGCTGTTTCATCGCGTCACCGACGCGATTCCCGAGGACGGGCTGACGGTCAGCACTGCCTGGTTTCGCGGGTTTTGCAAGCTGATGCGCGACCGTTTCCACGTGGTCTCGCTAGCGACGCTGCACCGGATGTTGATGACGGGCCAGACGCCGCCGCTGCGAACCGTGGCGATCACATTCGACGATTGCTATCGCGACAACCTCGCTGCCGCGCGGGTGCTCGCTCTGCATCGGCTGCCGGCGACGTTTTTCATACCGACGAAATATGTCGGAACCGATCACGTGTTCCCGTGGGACACCGGCCTGACGCAGATGCCGAACCTGACCTGGCAGCACGTCAAGGAGATGCAGGACCTGGGCCACGAGATCGGCTCGCACACAGTGTCGCATCCGGACCTGGGCGTCATCAGCCCGGCGAAGGCGCGACGCGAGATGGCGGATTCGAAAAAGACGCTCGAGGACAAGCTGCAGCGCCCCGTCCGCTGGTTTGCGTACCCGTTCGGCGGTCGAGGCAACTTCCGCCCTGAATATTTGCCGCTGACGCGCGAACTGGGCTACGACGCCTGCTTCTCGGCGGTGAGCGGATTCATCCAGCCGCACCTGCGCGGGCAGATCTTGCCGCGCGAGGCGATGCCGTACTTCCGTTCGCTGCTCAACCTGGAGCTGCATTTGAGCGGATGTCTCGACTGGTTCTACGGCATGAAGCGGCGCGTTGGGTTGCTGTCTCTGTGAGAACCGTCGGCTCCGTCATTCGTGGAGCGCTAACCAATGTTTACAAATTGGCGTAAATGCAGGTTGACACAAATCTGAAACTCTGCCGTCCTGCAAACGTGTCGCGCCTGCAAAATGCTGAGAAACGTTGAACTGGTGGGAATAGGGGAATGACGACGGCCCTCGGCACGCTGATTGCATGGGGATTACATCCCGGAACAAACCTATTTCATTCCACCGTGCGAGAAGACAGTCATGAACAGCCAATCTACCGAACGCAAGGCCAGGAAACGAGGCGCGATCGCGGTGATCGCTTCCCTGGCGTTGCTCACCGTCGCGGCGTTGGGTCTGGATGCACAGCCGGGCGAAGCCGTTGCCGCCAAGCAGCAACCCGTGGCCGAGGCGATGCGCGCCCCCGGATTGCTGCTCAAGTGGGCGGGCGTCGTTCGTCTGGGCGTCACCGAGGATTGGTTCGAGGACGGCCAATGGATGCCGGCCGTGCATACCAAGAAATTCAAGGACGAACTGGCCAAAGGAAAGGCGATCCCCGATTCGCACAAGGAAGTCGCCGGGGCGGCCCTCTACTACGCGGTTTTCCAGAACATGCGCACCAACGCCAAGGCGGGAGACACCTTCGGCACCGGCATGGCGGGGTTTGACGGCATGCTTCAGCCCGGCGCGGGAACGCAGATTTCGCCCCGCCGACTCGACGTGACTGCGGAGTATCTTTACGTCTACCAGATCGTCAATGCACGCGGCAACGACCCGCGCAACCGTCTTGAGAAACCGCCGGCGCGGAGCACTATCAAAGAAGCCAACTTCGACGACGTTGTTGCAAATCAGATGGACAAGATTTTCCCGGCCAAGTCGGTCCATCGTTTCGCGTTGACTCTGTCCGTTCCCCCGAGCGAAATTAGCTCGTGGGGTTATTTTGATAACTCCGGCTTCGTGTCCAAACCATCGGAGCGCAAAGACATCCTCGGCCACGCGGTGAAAGACGGCGAGAACCGCGTCCGCGCGATCTCGTCGAGCACCTCGGTCATCATGGAACACAAGCATCCGGCCTACAAGAGCCGGGCCATCGGTCAGGGCCTCGCAAACCTCCTGCCGTCGTTTCACATGGGCGACAGCCTGACCAACCTCGATCAGTCGTCCACGAACCCGCGCAACGCCATCAAGACCCTGGCAGCTTCGGTCGCAGCCGGCCAAGATGACAAGATGAAGTTGCTGGTCGACAAGGGCGATAAGGGCACCGCGAAGAAGAAGGTCGATGTGAAGTACGCGAATTTCGCCGAAATGGAAGCCAAGAAATCGGCCATCAAGCCTCAGTCCCTCGATATCGTGTCGGCAGGCGATGAGGATGTGCTGCTCCAGAGCGAACGCCCCACCATTCGGGCCGTGATGATCGCCCTGTTCGACAAGGAAGGCGGCGTCAAGCAGATGCAGCACAGCGTCGCGTTTGGCTTCACCTCCAACCTGCCCCCGAAGTGGGAAACGGCACGCGGCGACGACAAGCTTTCTCTGCAGCAAAGCGAACGCGTCCGTAATCCAGCCGAGCTGTTCTCGAAGGCAGCGATGGATGCGGCCGATGAGCACACGAACAAGCTCGCGCATGCCGTCAAGAATGACCTGGCGGCGCCGGTGAACGCGTTTTTCTCGAGCGGCATCCCGCTTGAATTCGGCAACCAGGTTGCGGGCGTTGGCATCGACCGGAGCCTCGACCTGGCCTCGATGGTTCAGGCTCAGGCCGTGAAGCTTGCCGCTTTCGGCGCGAACCAGCCCGCTGCATTCACCGCGGGTGCGGACGGCAACTTCGCCGCCACGCTTCCGGCCGGTCCGGCCCCCGCGGCGGGCGTCGATGGCGGCATCGGCGTTGCCGGCGGCTACGGCGGCTTCGGCGGAGCGGCCCCCGGCGGCGGCGGCGGCGGGGCCGGCATCCCGGGCTTCGGCGGATCCTTCTCGCGCCCCGGCAGCGGCGGTGGGTTCGGCGGCGGCACCGGCAGCGGCTCCTCCGACCAGACCCAACGTCAGCCCCAGCAGCAATCCGGCGCCCAGAACATCATCATTAACTTCGACGCCACGCTGCTCAATACCCAGCAGCAGAACCAAAACCAGAACCAGTTCCAGATTCAGCAGCAGAATCAGAACCAGAACCAGCATCAGAGCAACCGCAACAACCATGGCCACGGACATCACGGACATCACAACGGCCACGTCGTGCCCGCCCCGGCCTCGCTGCTCCTGGGCTTGCTCGGCCTGCCCGGCCTGCTCCTTCTGCGGCGCCGCAAAGCCGCCGACGCGCTGCCCGACATGACCGCGACCGTCGCCTAGCGGTCCATCGACAACCATTCCAGGGCCCGCGGCTTCCGCCGCGGGCCCTGTTCATTTAGCCCGCCATTTATGGCGGGCTCTTTACACGCAGACTGCCCGCCATAAATGGCGGGCTATATATTAGCACCTTACGTTACGCATCGCCGTTCGCGAGGAAATGGAAATGGCCGAGAAAGTCGTCATCATCGGATCGGGCCCCGCGGGTTGGACCGCCGCCATCTACGCCGCCCGTGCTAACTTGCAACCGCTGGTCTATGAAGGTTCCGCAACGTGGGACCAAAATCGTATCAACGGAACCACGCCGCTGGGGCAACTCAATCTCACCACCGAGGTCGAGAATTACCCCGCCACCCCGGTCGGCGACACGCGAGCCTACCTCGCCAGCGCTCTAAAAGGCGACCGCATTCCATATTGGGTCACCGCTAACAAGCCGCAGCCGAGCCACGGCCTAAACGGCCCCGAAATCATGGAGCTGATGCGGCAGCAATCGGTCAACTTCGGGACTCGCATCGTTACCGATGATATCGTGAAAGTCGATTTCAAGAGTCACCCCTTCGTCCTCACGTCCCGCGAGCGCGGCACTGTCGAGGCCTATGCGGTTGTCATCGCCACCGGCGCCCGTGCGAACTATCTCGGCCTGCCGTCGGAGGATCGTTACAAGAACAACGGCGTCTCCGCGTGCGCCGTCTGCGATGGCGCTCTGCCGAGATTCCGCAACAAGCCGCTGATCGTGGTCGGCGGCGGCGACTCGGCTGTCGAAGAAGCGACCTACCTGACCAAGTTTGCCAGCCAGGTGTACATGGTCGTCCGCCGTGATGCGCTGCGTGCCAGCAAGATCATGCAGGCCCGCGCTCTCGACAACAAGAAGATCGTCATGAAATGGCACCGCACGCTTGAGGAGGTGCTGGGCAGCGACAAGGCCGGCGTCACCGGCGCTCGCTTGAAGGGCACGACGGACAGCAGCACCGAAACGCTCGATGTCGGCGGTGTCTTCCTCGCGATCGGGCACACGCCGAACACCGACTTCCTCGACGGCCAGCTCAACCTCGATGACAAGGGCTACGTCATCTGGACGAAGCCGCAGCGCACCAACACGAGCGTCGAAGGCGTTTTCGCGGCCGGCGACGTCGCGGACAGCTACTATCGCCAGGCCGTCACCGCCGCCGGGACGGGCTGTCAGGCGGCCCTCGATGCGGAACGCTGGCTGGCGGAGAAGGGGTTTCATTGATGTCCTCGTTTAGCGCCCGCATGGCGCCGCGCGACCGCGCGGCGCCATGCGGGCGCTAAACGAATAGCTGACAACGACTTACGTCCATCGATTTGACTTTCCCCATCACGCCGCGTATGATTCCGATCAGCAGCCTAATCCGGTTCCGCAGGGGACCGGTACGGGGGACCCACTCGGATCGCTTTGGCGGTCCACGGGGCGCAGGTCGTATGACCGGGGCACTTTCAAGCCCTAGCCCGTCAGCTAACCTCGTCGGCAAGTCCGCGAACCTCTCGCGGGCGGGTTGAAAGGGCCACCTATCTTGTGCCCACGTTCCTTGTCTCCGTGACGATTGCACGCCGTTTGTGCGCGCAGATCGGAGGCGCCGATGACCTTCACCACTCGACTGTGCGTGTATGCGCTCCTGACGATTGCCGCGTTCGCTGCCTGGCACCGGCACACGGCCACCGACCTTGCGCGCGACGAAACCGCGCTGGCGGTTCGGCAGTTTGACAACGATGCGTCGCTGCCCGACAAGCTGCAGCAGGCGTCGCTGGCGCAGAACTGGTGGCCGCTCATTTGGCCAGCCCTGATCATCGCGGTCGGCATCGTGATGTTCTGGGACGACGTCGAACGCTGGTGGAGACAAGAAGACGTTCATTGAGAATCAAGATTTGAAAACCCTGGGCCCCCCTCTCCCCCTGAGTACAGGGGGAGAGGGGGGCGGACCCAAGGAGAACGCCATGAGAAAATTCCCGATCCTCATCGCCGCCGCCGGCGTCATCGCGACGCCCATCGTGATGGTGCTGACATTCCTGTTCATTCGCCCCTACGATGTGCCCGAGTTCGTCGAGGTCGATTCGAGCGAGTCGGCGTTCCTGATCCCGCTCGAAGGCGACACCGGCAACCAGGCGGCCTTCCACTCCGTCAAGTTCCTCGAGGAAAAGAAGATCGCCACCAAGCGCGTGCAGATCACGCACCGCTGGCAGCAGATGGGCTATATGCCGCGCTCCGGCAAGTACGTCGGCACCGTCCGCCTGGTCAAGGTCGATCGCCGACCGATCACGCGCGAATGGACGAAATCGCACAAGACCGGCACCTCCGGCAAGGACGAGGCGATCACGGCGGAGTCGAAGGACAGCGTCAACTTTTCGATGGGCATCAGCTGCACGGCGAACATCCCGGAAGATATGGCCGCGGTGTTCCTCTACAGCTATCCGTCGAAGAGCCTGGCCGACATGCTCGACATGGAGGTCCGCGCCCGCATCCACCAGATCATTGCCGAGGAGGCGGGCAACTACAACGTCTTCGATCTGCCGGCCAAGAAGAACGACATCATGAAGGCGGTTCGGGACGATGTGGTGCCATTCTTCAAGAAAAAGGGCATCGAGATCACCACGCTGGCGATGCTCGGCGGGTTGAGCTTCGACAACACCGAGATTCAGCGAGCGATCGACGACTCGGCCAAGGCGTCACAGCTCAAGGTCGCCGCCGAGGCCAAGCGGGCCGCCCAGGAGGTCGACAACAAGACGCTCCTGCTGGCAGCCGACGGCAAGGCGGCGGCGGCCAAGCGCGAAATGCAGGGCAAGGTCGAGGTCGAACTCGTGCGGGTCGATAGCGAGGCGAAGATCCGCATCCGCGAAGCCGAGGGCCAGGCCGAGGCGATGCGCAAGGTCGCCGACGCCCGGGCGTATGAGGCGCAGAAAGCGGGTGAGAATCCGGACGCGTACTTGCGACTGCGCTTGGTGGAAGCAGAGCTGCTGCGCTGGAAGCAATGGGACGGCCGTTATCCGCAGTATGTGCTGCAGATGGGCAACACGCCGTCGACGATGGGGGTGCTGTTGCCCCCGTTGCCGGGCGATGCGGTGAAGACGGCCCAGGCAACGGACAAGAAGTGACCTGCCGTTTACGTTTAGCGCTCGCGCGGCGCCATGCGAGCGCTAAACGTAAACCTGCTATCGTTTACGCGCCCACGCTTCGGCCGCGTCGAGGGCCATCACCACCGCGGCGGCTTCGGTTTCCGCCTGGGCCGACACCGGTTGGCCGAGCTTCGGGTCGCTCGTCGGCAGCAAAAGGACAACGCGCACGCCGCCGGGCAAGCGGTCCTTTTCATATTTCAGCACGCCGAGCCGTTCCATGCGGTCTTGAATCTGGTTCCAGTCAACCTGCGGCGGCGCTGCCGCGGGCGCCGGCACGTGTAGATACGCCGACACGCCGAGCGACTCGGGGCTGGGCAGCGCGAACTTCGCAGCCATCGCGCCGGACACGCCGCGCGTCTTGGCCGGCGGCGGCTGCTGCCAGGGCGTCGGTTGCGGGGCGTAGGTTTGCGGCTGCATCTGCGGATGGGCTGGCTGGCCCGGCAGCATCATGTTCGGCTGGACATAGAAGAGACCTCCGCCGACCGGCGAAGCACATCCCTTGGGCGTTCACTGCGCTCCGGATCGACCGGGGATCACGCTGAGCCAAACCAGGGCGCCCGCTGCCACGAACCAGATCTGTCGCATGTCCTTGAACATATCGCGCATCCTTCCGATCTTGCCCTCCGGCCGCTCACGCGCCCGGCTCGTTCCGTAATCAACGGTCGGCTTATAACCAAATCGGCATCCCAAAAGAAAGGCCAGTTTTCCCAGTCGCTCGATTTTGCCAGAATTTACAATGCGCGGGAGTAAAGTTTACAACTATAATCTCGTAGGTCAGGCTTTCGAGCCTGACAGTCTCGTAGCCGCGTTCGCCAGAACGCGGGAGTAGAACGGCCTCGAAATCCCGCGTTCTGGCGAACGCGGCTACGAATCAACTGCTCAGCAACTTAAGAAACGGACATCGAGAAGGCCCTACCTCCTGGAGCATTGACGATGGCACGCGATGATGACGATGACGACGATCGACCGCGCAAGAAAAAGAAACGCCGGGGGCCGTCCGATGAGGACAAGCAAATGGCGATGTTCTGCCATCTCGGCGCCATCATCGGCGGCATTGTTCTGCCCCTCGTCCTGTGGATGACGCAGAAAGAAAAATCGCGGTTCATCGACGATCACGGCAAAGAGGCAGTCAACTTCGGCATCACGATGATGATCGGGCATCTCGTCGGCGGGTTCTGCACCTGCGGGTTGCTCAACCTTATTCTCCTGCCGATCGGCATCACCTTCAGCGTCATGGCCGGCATGGCCGCCAATCGGGGCGAGGATTACATGTATCCGGTTTGCATCCGGTTCATCAGCTAACGGCCGCATTTCGCCGCTTGCGGCTTAGCGCTCGCGTAGCGCCGTGCGAACGCTAAGCCGCAAGCGGCAAAACGGGGGCTCGGCTTGCCGGTCATGTCCGATTGTCTTCAGCGCCGCTACACGAGTATAATGCTATCGCTGCCATCCTCAACGCTCTTTCGGCGGAGGTTGCTCGTGTCCCGGAACCTGTCGCGCTCGCAAGCCACCTTCCTCGGCGTCCTCGTCGTCGTCACCCTCGTGCTCGGCGGGTCGGCCTTGCTCGCCCTCAATGAACGGGCCGGCTGGGGCGGCGGCAGCATCCGCGTCCTCGTCGGCTTCCCCGACGTTGCCGGCGTCGAGGTCGGCACCCGCGTCCGCGTCCAGGGCATCGACGCCGGCGAGATCGAGGCCATCCTCGCTCCCACCAAACCCGGCGACCCCGTCAAGCTCCAGCTTCGCATCGCCGGCAAGTATCGCCATCTCATCCGCGACGACGCCAAGGTCCAGCTCGGCAGCGACAGCCTGTTGGGCGGACGCATCGTCCGCATCGTCCCCGGCTCCCCAAGCGCCAAGCCGATCGAGGACAACGGCGAACTCACCGCCGACATTCGCCCCGATGCGCTCGAGCTAACGTCCCAGGCCGTCGCCAAAACCACGGCCACGCTCGCCAAGGTCGATGCCATCCTCGATCGCGTCAACAAGGGCGAAGGCACCCTCGGCAAGCTCGTCAACGATGACACGCTCTACAAGGAAACCACCGAGGCCGTCATGCTCGCCAAGGCCAGCATCAACGACGTCCGCAAGGGCGAAGGCGCGCTCGGCAAGGTCGTCGGCGAGGCGATCGCGGCCCTGCACGACATTCGCCGCATGGTCGACTCGATCCGCCAGAACTCCGACGCCATCAAGACGCTCCCCGGCGTGCGCAGCTATGTCGTCGATTACAAGAAGGAGCTGATCCGGCCCGATTGCAAGCGCTATCGCATATGGTATGCCGAGAGCGACCTGTTCGAGCCCGGCAAGGCGGTGCTGACCGCCGCCGGCAAGAAGAAGCTCGACTCGGCCGTCGATTGGCTCAACAAGCACAAGTACGATAACTCCGAGATCCTGGTCGCCGCGTTCGCCGCCCCGACCCTGGCCGCCGACCTCGCCGACCCCGTGACGCACAAGCAGAGCGAAGTCGCCGTCGATTACCTGCGCAGCAAGAACGCCCACTCCACCGGCTGGTGGTGGTGGTCCACGCGTCCCCTGCGCGGCATCGGCTGCGGCAACAATCCGACCCCCGTCCCCGAAACCGAAAAGATGCCGCCCGCCCGCATCGAGATCATCGTCTTCGTCCCGCAGAATTGATCGGCCCGCCTGATTTGGGGAGAACTGCCATGGACCCGCTCTTGATCAAGTCCATCACCCGGTATTCGGCCGTCGGCGTCGTCGCCCTGATCGGCCTGATCCTTTGCACCTCGTCCATCAGCTGCGTTCCCGCCGGGCACGTCGGCGTGGTGACGACGTTCGGGAAGGTCGAGGACGACCCGCTGGATTCCGGCATCAATCTGGTCGCGTTCTGGCGCAAAGTCCATTACATGTCGATCCAGACGCAAGAGGAAAAGGAAACAGCGTCCACGCCAACCAAGGAAGGCCTGTCCGTGCATTTGGAAAGCTCTTTGCTCTTTTCCCTGCGGAAAGACGCGGCGGTCAGGATGTATCGCGACGTCGGCAAGGATTACGCCAAAG
Organism: Planctomycetota bacterium; assembly: GCA_016200155.1. Lineage (GTDB taxonomy): Bacteria > Planctomycetota > Planctomycetia > Gemmatales > Gemmataceae > SIAQ01. The sequence continues at coordinate 12,673 of JACQFG010000221.1, forward strand.
TCGTCCTGGAGCCTTCCTTTCGTTCGGCCCTGCGCGGTGCTACCGTGAAACATGCGTCGCAGGATCTGTATACCGCGTCCCGAAGCGACATCGAATCGGAATTGGAGAAGACCTTGCGGCTCATCCTGGACGGGTATGGCATCAATTGCGAGCGCGTCTTGCTGCGCGACATGCAGCTCCCCCCGTCGGTCAAGGAAGCCATCGAGCGCAAGCAGGCCGCCGATCAGGATGCCCAGCAGATGGAATTCGTGCTCAAGAAAGCCAAGCAGGAGGCGGAGCGCAAGGCCATCGAGGCCAAGGGCATCGCCGACGCGCAGGTCATCATCAAGAAGGACCTCGACGACAACTACATTAGATACCTGTGGGTCATGGCCTTGAAGGAGCATAGCGGGGCCGTCATCTACGTGCCGACCGGCAGCGATGGGTTGCCCTTCTTCAGGGAAGTCCATCCATCCAGGGATGCCAGCAAGACTCCCCCGGAGAAGAAAAAGCAGCCTTAGTAGCTCGGATCCGTGGCCGGGACGATAAACGAGGATAGGGAGATGTTCGCATGTCTGACGCAGCGACGTTGATCACTCCCGGTCCGCGCGTGGAGATCCTGTATTATTTCTGCCGGCTGCAGATGCCGTCGGTCGAGCTGGCGCCGTTGCGCTGCCAGGATCATCTGCAGCGCACGTTCGCGCTTTATCAGAAGAAGGTCGAACAGCCGATCACGTGGGAGGCGTATCTCGATCATCTCTATCCGCTGGATTGGTTTCTGGCGTCGGCGTGTCTGGAAGGCAATCGCTCGGCGTGGGATCATCTGTTCGCGTCGCGGGCCGGGCGAAGCGATTGCCTGCTGATGGACGCCTTGCGCGCGCGGGCGGCCCGGCTCTATCCGCGCGACGACGAACGCCAGGACACCGCCGTCGCCGATTTCTGGGGGCATCTGTGCATCGCCGAGACCGAGGGCTCGCTGCCGGTGATGGCGCGCTTCGACGGGCAACGGCCGCTCGTGCCCTGGTTGATCCGCGTGTTCCAGAACTGGCACATCTCGCAGTTGCGCAAACATCCTCAGGCTCAGGCCCTCCCCGACGACGACCTGGCGATGCCGATGCCGACGACGGGTGAGATCGATGCCCGCTGGCGTGAGGTGTTCAGCGAGGCGGCTCGCGATTGGCTGTCGAAGATCGACGAGGAAGAGCTGCTGCTGCTGGGCCTGCGTATCCGCTATCGCCTCAGCCAGCGCGAGGTCGCCCAGCTCCTGAAGGTTCACGAAGGGACGATCTCGCGCCGCACCGATCACCTGCGCGACCAGTGCCTGGAATACCTCGCCAAGCAGCTCGCCGAGGCCGGCTGGACCGGGGACGACATCTTCGAGCTGGTCCGCACCGAGATGATCGGGCTTTTGCTGGACGACCCGCGTCTGTCGGCCGACGCCCTTGGGTTAATCCTGGCGAAGAAGGGGAAGAAGATTCCTGGCCCATCTTAGCCCGAAGCGCCAGCGAGGGACTCTACGGCCGTCCCTCGCTTGCGCTTCGGGCTAACGGGGAGTGCCATCATGTCCGTTGCAACCTACGAGCAGCGCCTGTCGAGCAATGCGAGGTGGGCATTGAGTGAAGGCAGCAAATTTTTCGAAGAAAAGAGCGCCGTCCAGGAAACGCTTCGCAAGATCACCAAGCGCCTGGACGACTTGAAGGTCCCCTACGCCGTCGCCGGGGCGATGGCCCTCTTTCAGCACGGCTATCGCCGATTCACCGAAGACGTCGACCTCCTGGTGACGCGCGCTGCCCTGCAAGCGATCCACGAGGCGCTCGACGGGCTGGGCTACGTGCCGCCGTTTCAGGGGAGCAAGAACCTTCGCGATGCAGAGTTCGGCGTCAAGATCGAGTTTATTGTCACGGGAGAGTATCCGGGCGACGGCAAGCCCAAGCCGGTCGCGTTTCCGGAGCCGGCCGACGTCGCGATCGAGCTGGGCGGCGTTCGCTGCGTCAACCTGCCGACGCTGCTCACGCTGAAGATCGCCTCGGGCATGACGAACGCCGCCCGCTTGAAGGACCTCGCCGACGTGCAAGAGGTCATCAAGCGCCTGAAGCTGCCGCGCGCGTTCGGCGACCAGCTTCACGCCTATGTGCAAGACAAATATCGCGAGCTGTGGGATTCAGTGCAGAATCAGCCGGTCGAAGAATGATCGCCAATCAGCAGGACGCGCACATCCATGACGTTTGTCTGCGTCAACCCCGTGATGAGCAAATCGCCGATAGCTTGAAAGAAGTGATACGCGTCATTGCGCTGCAGGAAGTCCGCGCCATCGAGTCCGAGTGATTTAGCGTGCTGCAGCGTGCTTGCGTCCGCGAATGCGCCGGCGGCGTCGGTGGGGCCGTCTTCGCCGTCGGTGCCGCCGGAGAGCACGACGACGTTTGCCGTTGAGCCGAGCTTGAGGAACGCCGCGAGGACGAACTCCTGATTGCGTCCGCCCTTGCCGGGGTTGGCGGCGAGCGTCACGGTCGTCTCGCCGCCGCTCAGGATGCACGCGGGCGGCGCGATCGGCACGTTCTTCTCGACGATGCTGCGAACGATGCCGGCGTGCATCGTGGCGACGTGGCGCGTCTCGCCCTCGATGAACGAGCCGAGGTTGAGCACGCGATAGCCGAGCGACTCGGCACACGTCTGCGCGTCGGCGAGCGCTTTGACGTTGCTGCCGAGGATCAGGTTGCGAACGTTGCCCGGCATCGACTTCGGCGTGTCGGCGATTTTCCCGTCCGCTCCCTTTTGCAGATGCGCCAACACGGCACCCGGCGTCTGAGCGCGAAGCTGATACCGATCGAGCACGGCAAGGGCGTCGGCGAACGTCGTCGGATCGGCAGCGGTCGGCCCGGACGCGATCACGTCGAGCGGGTCGCCGATCACGTCGGAGATGATCAAGCTGACCATCGTCTTGCCGGTGAAGGCCTGCGCGAGTCGGCTCCCCTTGATGGCGCTGAGGTGCTTGCGGACAGCGTTCATCTCGTTGATGGTCGCCCCGCACTGATGGAGCAGCTTCGTGACGGCGAGCTTATCGGCGAGCGTGACACCGAGTGCCGGCGCCGGCAGCAGCGCCGAGCCGCCGCCGGACAGGAGGCAGAGCGCGACGTCATCGGGCCCCGCGGTACGCGCGAGCCGCAGCATTTCCTCCGAACCGGCGACGCCTTCCGCGGTCGGAAAGTTGGTCGCCGCGGGCCGGGCAGCGTTGTGCTTGATGCGGCGAGCCGGGAGCGCAAGCGACCGGAGTGCATCCGCGGGAACGTTGACGATGCCCTCGACGCGATCGCCGAGCACGCTCTCGACGGCGTCCGCCATCGCCGCTCCCGCCTTGCCGCCGCCCAGGACAAGGATGCGCGGGGCCGAACGCAGCACGTCCGCGAGATCGGCAAGAGCGCGGCGCACCAGCGGCTCGGGCCGCGCCGATTCGACCGCGGCTTGCCAGATGCGGCGAGCGTGTTCGCGCAGCCCGGCGGTCATTGCTTATCCTTCACGGTCTCGGTCGAAACGCGTCGGCCGCGCATGTCGTCCTTGCCGTCGAACTCATAGCGCACGATCGTGTCGCCGAGCACCATCCGCAGCGGGTTGACGTTGATCGATTTCGCTTTGGGCGCGTCCTGCACATAACGCACCGTGCGGCCCTTGATGCAGCGCATTTGCAGGTCCTTGTCGATGACCAGCAAGCCCTCGTGATTGAACAACTGCACGCCCTCGCTGCTGTAGCGCATCCAGCCGATGTACTCGCCTTTGACGTCGTGCCGATAGAAATCGTACCATTCGCGCGGCGCCGACAGGCGATGGTCAACGTAGTTGGTGCGCCAGATGACGTCGATCATGCCGGGAAACGCGATCTCGGCCAAAAGCGACGCGTGCAGCCATTCGAGCTGGGCGCGTTCGAACGGCGTCCAGTTCGTGTCGGCCAGCGTCTTGCCGGGGAGGAGCGCCGTCAGCACCTCCTTGTCGTTAGCGATGCCGAGGCTTGCCATTTTTTTCCATAGCGATTTGATGCGTGCTTCGTTGGCGGCGGTGCGGTTCTTCTTCAGCCAGGCCAGTTGATTCTGCGTGAAAAGCGCATCGCGGCTCAAGGCGCTCAATCGGCTGTCGATGCACACTCGTGGCGAATCCTTCAGTGCATCATCTTTGCGGCCCAGCCACTCGTCGATCTCCTTTTCATAACCTTTCAAGACCTTGCGTTCGGCATCGAGATCGCTTTGCGCCTTCTTCTTGTCCTCCGGCGTCTTGGCATCCTTCAGGGTCGCCTCGTAACTTTGTACACTCGTGCGGCGCAGACGGGCGAGACCATCCAGCCGCGTGAGCTGCATGCCGACTTGACTGCAGGCCTGCCGTTGATCGTCGTCGAGCGAAACGAGCTTGGCCGCATCCGCGTTCGTGCCAAGGTGAGCACACAGCTTGGCCCAATCCTTGACGCGCATCTCCGTCGTGCCCAGGCCGTGGGCGATGGCGAGGATCTTCCCCTCCTTGCTGTAAACACGTGCCTCGCGGTCGAGGGTGCACATCGTCACGAACCCCGGCGCCGAGTAGTAGGTGCCGTTGTGCACGAACAGGCCGATGTCGACGCGGTTCGACTCCAGCGGCGAACCGGGCGACACCGGCCGGCGTTCGTGCCAGGCGATCGTGATCTCGACCAACGACTGATCGTCTCGCCTCGGCGTGATCTTGACCTTGTCCGGATCGCCGCGCAGCACGACCCACGTGTACGTCAGCTTGGCCTTGTTGACGTCGTAACTGGCGCCGGCATCGACGATGAGGTGGCGTATCTGCGCCTTGCTGCGATGCACCCGCGCGATGCAGGCCGGCGTGTTGGCGATCACCTCCGACGGATTGCGATCGAAGAAATCGACGCCGTTCTCCGCCTTGCTCTCCTCCAGCACGCGCATCTGCACCATCGGCGGCAACGACTTCAGCTCCATCGCGTGAGCCTTCTGCACCATTGCCAGCTCGTCAACCCAGCTGCCCTCGAAGACGCTCGGATGGGCCTTGCCGGTCAGATATTCCTTGGGGTCCTTGAGGTGCTTGTTCGTGCTGCGCATCAGCATCTGGATCGTCGGCATCAACAGGCCGGTCTCGGTCAGCTTCTTCTTGACCTCCGGCCGAAACGCGGCCAGGACGTGCGGCATCATGCGCATGAACGGTTGATCGGACCCCGACGAACCCTGCGAAATGATGAGGTACGGCGTGTTCGTCGGATACATATCGCCGTAGCCTTCCTCGCGCGTGCCGTTGGGCAGAAAGAAGACGCCGTTGTGTCCCGGATCGTGATCGCGATGCTCGGGATAGATGTAGAGATTGTTTTTCGTGTACTGATCGTAGAGCAACGACAGGCCGAGCTGGGAGACGTAGTTCGAGCGCGGGTTGCTGCCGCCCAGGTGCGCCGGCGCCGAGGTGGACGAGTTGCCGAATGTGACCTGTGGCCGAACGATGCGTGCGGCGGCCCAGTGCTTGCGGAGTTTGACGTCCTCGTCGGAGTATTTGACTGCGGATAGTTGCGGATAGCGTTTGAGATCGAGCGGAGAGTGATCGCCGTCGCGGTTGTCGTAGAAATCGCCGGCGTTGCCTGACGCCGTGCCTTCGGCCCACCATTGCTTGAGCAACATGCCGACCTTGCCGGCGTCGGTGGTGATCGGCAGTTGCCGTAGTTTGTCGAGGTCCGGCGTCGGTTCCTGCGCGACGGATGTCGAGGCCGCCAGCGCGAGTGCCAGACTCAAGAATGAGAATCGCTTCATAATCGAAACTCCGACGGGGGGACATTCGTTTAAATGTTACGCTGATGCCGGCGAATCGTCCCCTATAATACTCATCAGAGCCAAGGACGCAAACATGGATACTTCTGTATACCTCCTGCGACCCGCTTTCGAGGGACTTCAGTTGCACACCTTATCGACCAATGACTTTGCGCAGGCATGTCGGCTCTTCATGGAGCTGGCCTACGCGGACGCTCCGGACTTGATTCCCGAGAACAAGCGCCCCTATTGCGACATTCCGTCCGACGGGTCGATGGCGGATTACCTGCCGCCGGCGCCGTTGGCGGCGGGAATTTGTCAGGACCTTTCGAAGGGCAAGAGCGGCGTGCCGGGCTACGAATTTCGTCTAGGCAGCTCCGGGCATGCGCACCTCAAGCTGCGGATACAGCAGATGCCGCTGCATGGCCGTGACATCTGGGTCTATTCGGTGGATACGCACGATCGCTTTTTCCAGGCGACGAAGCATCTCAATCCCGACGAAGGTGCGGCGTGGCGCACGATGACCGAGAAGAACAGCCGGCTCAAGCATCAAATCGAAGAAGCGCTGGCCCTCGCCGGTTTCACGACGCCGATCAGTCTGCTCAAGGTCGACCTCACTTCGCCGACGACTTGATCTTGCTCAAATTTTTCGGACATTGCACAATTGTGGCTTCCCTCGTGGTGCAGGCGGCTCGCCTGCACAA
>JACQFG010000229.1 GCA_016200155.1 Planctomycetota bacterium
ACATTTGGTGCAATCGGGCTGGATCACATCGACCGCGTGCCGTTCCAGCCAGGGGCGAAATGTCTGCCGCCGCGTCAAACATTCGCCGGTCGCGATCGGCAGCGGGGCGTGGCGACGCAGTTCGATGAAGCCCTCGATGTCGTCCGGCGGCAAGGCTTCCTCGAACCAGACGATGTCGTAGTTCGCCAGCATCTTCGCGGTTTGCAGCGCCCACTTGTAGCCGTGCGGCCAGAACTGTTCGCTGCCGCCGGCGTCCACCATGATCTCGACGTTGGGGCCGACGGTGTCGCGCGCCGTCTGGATGAGCAGCTCATCGGTCTTGGCGTCGCGCCGGCCGAAGGGCCGCCAGCCCAGCTTGATCGCCTTGAAGCCGCGGCTGACGGTCGCCTGCAACTTGTCGCGCAGCTTGGCCGGCTCGTCGAAGAGGATGGAGCCGTAGGGCTTGATCTTGTCGCGGTAGGAGCCGCCGAGGAGTCGCGAGACGGGCTGGTTGCAGATCTTGCCGAACAGGTCCCACAGGGCGATATCGATGCCGCTGATGGCGTGTTCGACGGAGCCGCCGCGGCCTTGCCAGAAGGTTGATTGCCGCAGGCGCTCGCTGACGCGCATCGGTTCGTCGGCGCGTTCGCCGATGAGGAACGGCTTGAGCAGCTTGACGGCCCCTTCGACGAGCGCTTTCGAGGTGAAGACGCTGCCGACGCCGCTGAGTCCTTCGTCGGTGTGGACTTCGACGATGGTGTGGACGTCGTCTTCGGGCTTGAGTTCGTCGGCCCAGCCGCCCTCGACGGTGCCGCCGGCGAGGCCGGTGATTTGGATGGAGGTGATTTTCATGGGATCTTCTCACCACGGATTACACGGATGGGCACGGATAGAAATACGATTTTGCGAATGCACAATCCGCAAAAAATCAGGCAACGCGAAGGGAGCACTTCGACATTTTCAATCAACCAAGCGATATTCCTGTTTCCCCCGATCCGTGCGATCCGTGTAATCCGTGGTGAAATGGGGCGCATAAAAAAAGCGTCGGACTCGCGAGAGTCCGACGCCGTGGATTGCTGGGAGAGGCTTAGTAGCGTTTGCCGCCGCCGCCGCCGTAACCGCCGCGACCGCCGCCGCCGCCACCGCCACCCGGGCGACGCTCTTCGCGCGGCCGAGCTTCGTTGACGGTCAGCTTGCGGCCGTCAACTTCCTTGCCGTTCATGGCATCGATCGCCGCCTGGGCTTCCTGGCTGGAACCCATCTCGACGAAGCCGAAGCCTTTGGAGCGACCGGTGTCGCGGTCCATGATGACCTGGGCGGATTGCACGGTGCCGAAGGGGGCGAACATCGCCTCCAAGGCACTGTCGGTGACCTCATACGTCAAATTCCCCACATACAACTTTGCTGCCACGAGGGCCTCCTGCGGAAAGACATCATGCGATTCATCGACCCACGGTGGGTAAGTGATTCGACATGAAAAAGACCTTGATCCGGGACGATGTTAAAGGCAATTGGGGGAGATAACCGAAAGGCAATCGCGACCAGTATGCTTTGAATTGTCCTAGAACGAAAGTTATCTTACGCGACCTCGCGAAGATTGGCAAGAGGAATTTGCCAAGATTTCATTTCCTGGCTGGGGAAGCCGGTAATCCGATTGCGGATACATTGATTTCAGCATTCGTATATGGAGGCCGTGATCGAGGGACGCGGTAAGGGACCGATGGCCAATGTCGTGCTGCCGAAGGTGAGGATGTTCATCCCATGCTTGGCAGTCGATCTTGAGCCGGGGCTGGTGCGGACGGTATACGGCCCCTTGCACACGATCCGGATGCCGCCAGACGTGGACAAGAACTATTTGCTGGACGAGATAACGTTTTACATCGTCTTGACCGACGGCGTCGGCGCGTTTAGGTTGAAAGTAGAAATGCGCGGAGAGGACGACATCGTCCTGAAGAGAAGCGATCCTGTTCTTTGCCGATTCAGAGGCGGGATGCAGCTTGATTCGATCGAGATTGCTATTACCGTTAGGTCGGCGCCGATCGCACGTGCAGGGCTTTACGAGTTTCACTTGATTGCGAATCACGCATCTCTCCACGAAGGTGGAGTCGCCGTTCTACGGGTCTTGCCGGAGTGAACCATGACGAAAAAGAACAATCTCAAACGCTACGCAGCTCAGGCCGTGGAAGGCCAAATCATCAAAGTGGAGTTCGATTTTTCATCTGCGATCGGCGACGTCCCGTTGGAGCAATGGACGCGCGGCCCCGCCATCCCAGTTCTGGGAAGGGTACCGGCAACAAACGGCAAACGCCGACCCAAGGGCCGCAAGAAACGCGCTTGATGGGCTCAGCGAAATGTATTTTCCACCGCACGACAAGGAGGAAAAAGGGGACGCAACCATGCGTCCCCTTTTTCATTTTTCCGTTGCATTGAATCAGACGCCGCGAAAATTGTGTGGCAACTCGACGCGGTTGCGTGTTTAATCAACAGCAATCGGATCGAACGACTTTTTCCGAAAGGGCAACCATGCAACGAATTCTCATCGCGTCGGTCGTGTTGATCGCCGGCACGCCGCTGTTTGCCGGCGACGAGGCGCCCAAGGGCTTTCAATCGCTCTTCAACGGCAAGGACCTCGCCGGCTGGAAATCGACCGGCGACATGAAGGTCTGGGGCGCCGACAAAGGCGTCATCTACTGCGAAGGCGGGGGCGGCGGCTGGCTCATGACCGAGAAACAGTACGGCGACTACGAACTCCGCCTCGAGTACAAGATGCCCAAGGGAGGCAACAGCGGCGTCGGCATCCGCTCTCCCCTCAAGGGCGATCCTGCCTACGTCGGCATGGAAATCCAGCTCATCGACGACGAAGGTTGGCCGGGCGGCCTCCAGAAATGGCAGAACACCGGCGCCATCTACAACGTCGTTCCGCCCAAGACCATCAAGAACAAACCTATTGGCGAATGGAACGTCATGAAGATCACCGCCAAGGGTCGGCAGATCACCGTCGTCAACAACGGTGAAACTCTCGTCGATGCCAACCTCGACGAGTACGTCAAGGAGCACGGCAAGAAGCACCCCGGCATCCTCGAAACCAACAAGCAGGGCCACATCGGCTTCCAGAGCTACAACAAACGCGTCGAGTTCCGCAACATCTATTTGAAAGCGCTGTAATCTTTTGCCGCTTGCGGCGTAGCAAAACCTGCTACGCCGCAAGCGGCGATAGGGGGCACCCATGAAACGCATCGTCATCACACTGGTCCTTGTCGCGCTCGCCGCGTCGCCCGCTTTCGCTCAGGAACAAGACAAACGCCTGACCGAGAAGCCGAAGCACTACAACCTGCCGTACCATCCCTGGACGCCGCCCACCACCAAGGAAGCATGGGAAGCTCGCAAGGTCGTCCTGAAGGAGCAACTCCTCGTCTCACAAGGCATGTGGCCCATGCCGGAAAAGGTCGCGCTCGACGCCGTCGTTCACGGCAAGATCGAGCGCGACGGCTACACCATCGAGAAGGTCTTCTTCGTCAGCCATCCGGGGCATTATGTGACCGGCAATCTCTACCGTCCGACAGGCCACAAAGGCAAACGGCCCGCGGTCCTCTACGCGCACGGCCACTGGTCCGACGCCCGCCTCTCGACGGCCAACAGCTGGGCCAACGACAAGAAGACCGGCGCCGAGGCGACCGAGGAAAGCTCGAAATACTTCCACCAGGCCGGCTGCGCCATGCTCGCCCGCCTGGGCTGCGTCGTCTTCCATTACGACATGGTCGGCAATTCCGACTCCAAGCAGATCCCGCATCGCGAAGGCTTCAAGGACGTCGAAGCCCAGCTGCGCCTGCAAACCTTCATGAACCTGCAAACCTGGAACAGCGTCCGCATCGTCGATTTCCTGCACACCCTCCCCGAAGTCGATACCACGCGCATCGGCATCACCGGCGCGTCGGGCGGCGGCACGCAGTCGTTCCTCCTGGCCGCCGTCGATGAGCGCGTCGCCGCGTCGTTCCCAGCCGTCATGGTGTCGGCCTCAATGCAAGGCGGCTGCATCTGCGAGAACACCGCCTACCTGCGCACCGGCACGACCAACATCGAATTGACTGCACTCATTGCGCCTCGCCCCGTCGGCATGACCGGCGCCAACGACTGGACCAAGGAGATCGAGACCAAGGGCCTGCCCGAGCTGAAGACGATCTACAAGATGTACGGCGTCGAGGACAACGTGATGGCGAAGTACCTGAGCTTCCCGCACAACTACAACCAGCCGAGCCGGGAGGTGATGTACAACTTCTTCAACAAGCACCTGAAGTTCGGCGTGGAGGGCGTGATTACCGAGAAGCCGTTCACGCCGGTGCCGCCGAAGGAGCTGTCGGTGTACGACAAGGACCATCCGCTGCCGAAGGACGCCCTCAACGCGGCTGCATTCAAGAAGCTGCTGACGGCAGCGCAGGAGAAGCAGTTGCAGTCGCTGCTGCCGAAGGACAAGGCCAGCCTCGCGAAGTTCCAGAAGATCGAACACGCGGCCTTGCGGGCGATGATGACCGATCAACTGCCGAGTGCCAGCGATGTGGAGATCGTGTCGAAGGGAGAACGCACCGAGAAGGACGGCCTGGTCGCGGTTGAACTGGTCCTGAGCCGCAAGGGCCAGGGCGAACGGGTGCGGACGCAGGTCGTGCACGGCAAGGATTTCGACGGCCGCGGCGTGATCTGGGTCCATCCGGACGGCATCCGGAGCGTGTGGCGCGACGGCAAGCTCGTCCCCGCGGCACAGGCGATCGTCGACAAGGGCGCCGGCATCCTCGCCATCGAAGTGTTCCGCGCGGGCGGTGACCCGAAGGACCGGCCCGCTGCCCCGAAGATCGCCAGCCTCGCCTACGCCGGCTACTTCTACGGCTACAACCGGGCGCTGGTGGCCGAGCGCGTCCACGACATTCTGACGGCCGTTGCCTTCGTCAAGGGACATGAGAAGACCAAGTCGGTCCACCTCGTCGGCTTCGAGAATGCCGGCCCGTGGGTCGTGCTGGCGCGCGGGCTGTGCGGCGACGCCGTCGCACGCACGGCAGCGGACGTCAACGGCTTCCGCTTCGAGCAGGTCAAGGATTTCGACGACGAGATGATGCTGCCCGGCGCCATTCGGTACGGCGGCTTGCCCGGTCTTGCCGCGGTCAGCGCGCCTCATGAACTCTTCCTGCACAACGCCAAGATGACGGGGACCGGTCCGGGCGGACTCTTGCAAGCGGCCTATCGAGCATCGGGCCAGGAAAAACAGCTGCAGCGTCAAGAGGACAGGGCCGACGCCGTCGCCGTCGTCAATTGGTTGCTGCGCTGAACTCAACTCACCAGCCCGCAGCGGAAGCGAGGGCGAACCTTGCATGCGCTGCGGGCTGGTATTGTTCATAAAATCCCCTCATGTCCACGCAATGGCTTCGTGCAATCGAATGTCCGCTCTTGCAGCACGCTGACGATTCCGTCAACGTGTCGCTCTTGCGCCTCGTCCAGCGGTTGCTCGAAATCGCCATGATGCGGCAATCGAGCGCGGAAGTCGCCCAGGCGTTGCTGCCCGAGATCGCTGCCCAGGTGCGGGCGGACCACGTCGGCGTCTGGGAGGCCGGCTCGAGCTGGCAGCTCCTGTTCGAGTACGCCCGGCCCGGTTCGCGCACCAATGTCGATGCGATCACGCGGCCCTTGATGCACGAGATCCTCGACAAGCAGGCCGGCGTCAGCCAGCCGCCCGCGGGCGCCACGCCCGCGCTGCTCGGCGCCTGTCTCAGCTACGTCGAGCGGCCCAACCGCGTGCTGCTGGCGCTGCGGCCTCGTGAAGCCTTCACGCGCGCCGATCTCGAATACGCCGTCGCCGCCGGGCATTACGTCGGCATCGCCCTGGAAAAAGCCAAGCTCTGGGACCAGTCGATCGCCCAGAACCAGCGCTCGAGCGCGCTGATCAAGATCGGCCAGCAACTCGGGCAGCAGCGCGAGACCTTGCCGCTGCTGGAGCACATCGCCGGCGAGACCGCCCGCCTTCTGCAATGCGAGCGTGCCAGTATCTTTCTGTGGGACAAATCGCGCAAGGAACTCATCGCCCGGCCCGCGCTCGGCATGCCCAACAATGAGCTGCGCATCCCCGACAGCACCGGCGTCGTCGGCAGAACGCTCTCGACGGGCGAGCCGCAGATC
>JACQFG010000222.1 GCA_016200155.1 Planctomycetota bacterium
ACGTCCTGACGTTCGACTACGTCCTGCGTCCGAAGTACCCGCTGCGCGCCCGGACGCCGGCATCGGTGGCGTATGAGTATTACACGCCGAGCAATCGCGTCGAGGGCCGGCCGGTGGAGCTGACGGTGGAGGACAAGAAGTAACCAGGCTTGCCATCAACCCTGAATGCCCTGAATCACGCGCGATTCGGGGCCTTCGTTTCTATCATGAGAGTGGTCGCGCGGAGTTTGTGCCATGCCGATTCACGATTGGACGCGAGTTGATGAGGGCATTTGCCACAACTTCACGCTTGCGTGGTTCGTGGAAATCTCCAGGCATCTCAATACTGCCGGACTGCCGCGCACCCACTATTCCCTGGTCGAGTCGTACCATTCGTTCGAAATCGAAGGTGTCCCGAAGGAACTGCCGGCGCAGGCTCTCCATCTAATCTATGCTGCGAAACAAAAGACGATCACTGTTCGACGAGCCAGCGACGACCATCTTGTCGCCATGCTAGAGATAGTTGAGAACGTCACCAAGGCGAGCGTCAGCGGTATCCGTCGATTCGCGAAAAAGGCAATCAGGGCGATAGACCACAGAATCCATTTCCTCGTCATCGATCTGTTGCCCACGGACCCCGGCCAGCCTGGCTTGCACGATTCTATCTGGTCGGAAGTTACGCCGGACTATTCGCCCTCGCCGTTTGAAAAGCCGCTGATCCTGGCTTCCTATGCGTGGAGTGAAAAAATATCGGCTTATGTCGAACCGACGGCCGTTGGCCTCGCGCTCGTTGACATGCCGCTATTTCTGGACGGCGAGCATTATGTACCGGTGCCGCTGGAAGCGACGTATCAAGCCGCCTGGCGCGGCGTGCCGCAGCGCTGGAAGGCGGTGCTGGAGGCGCCATAGGCTCATCGTGAAATCTTGCAGTTCGGCAGCGCCTTCTGCAATTCCGCGACGCCGGCGTCGGTCACCTGGGTGTCGCGCAGGTAAAGCGTCGTGAGGTTCTTGAAGCCCGCCAGCTCCTTCAGGCCGACGTTGGTCACCTTGGTGGAATTCAGCTCCAGGTGCATCAGGGCCTTGAGCGAGGCCAGCTCCTTCAGGCCGGCGTCGGTGAACTCGGCGAGCCACAGGTCGATCCGCTCGATCTCCTCGGCCGACTTGGCCCGGCGGCCGTCCTTGCCGCGCGCGCCGGCGTAAAGGTGCAGCATGTTGTTCTGCCGGAGCATCTTCAGCCCCGCGTCGTCGAGCTGGGCATTGCCGATATAGAGCAGCGACAGGCTCTTCATCCCCGCCAGTTCCTTCAAGCCTTTCGCGCGCACATCGGTGCCGCCCAGGTGTAGGATTGAGATGCCCTCCAGAGCGGCCAGGTCTTTCATGCCGTCGTTCGTGATCTTCGTGAAGCTGAGATCGAGTTCGGTGAGTGTCTTGAAGTTTTGCAGCTCCTTGATGCCGGCATTGCTGACGGCCGTGAAGCTGATGTCGAGCTTCGAAAGATTCTTGAAATGGGCCAGCTCCTTCATGCCGACGTCGGTCAGCTTGGTTTCGCGAATGCGCAGCTCGATGACTTCGTTGGCCGACTTCACCTGCGTGTCATTTTTTCCCGACACGCCAGGAATGACGTGCAGGAGATCGATCTTTCGCAACGTCTGCAGCGTTTCATCGGCGATGTCCTTGGGTCCGAGGGAAATCCAGCCGAGCTTCTTGAACTTGGCTAGCTCGCTCAGGCCCGCGGGGGTGATCTTGGTGTTCGCCAGCCCCAGCTCGTCGATTTCTGTGAAGCGTGTCAACTCCTTCAGTCCCTCGTCGGTGACGGCAGTATCGTCCAGCATGATCCGCTTGAGCTTCTTGAGCGGGGCCAGCTCCTTGAGGCCGGCGTCGGTCACTCCAGTTCCATTGAAGCCGAGGGCCGTCAAGCTCTCGCAGCGCGCGAGATCCTTGAGGCCGTCATTGGTGATCTTCGTCCCGGTCAGGTCCAGATCAGCCAGCATTTTCAGGGCCGGCAACTCCTTGAGCCCGGCATTGGAGACGGGCTGGCCGTTAAGTTGCAGGCGCTCCAGGTTCTTGAGCGGGGCCAGTTCCTTGAGTCCGGCGTCCGTCACCTTGGTGAAGCCGAGGAACAGGCCGAGCACTTCATCCGCACTCTTGGGCCGGCTGGGCTCGTATTCGCGGCCCGCCTTGGCCGAAGCAATGTCAAGAACGTGCAGCAGGTTGAGTTCGCGCATCGCCTTGAGGGCATCATCGGTGATCTCATCGCCGCTGACGCGCAGCGCAGCCAGGTTGCGCTGGGTCGCCAGGACCTTCAGCTCGGCAGTGCTGACCTTGGCCAGGTGCATATCGATCCCGAACGGGACGGCGACCTCCGGGAGTCTTTCTTTGGGCGCCTCTTTGAAGCGAAAGACCGGCAGGCTCGAGGCATTGAAGCGGGCCACGTTGAATTCGCTGCGGAAGTTCCACTCGCCGTACTCGGCGCCGAGCTTGCGGAACGCGGCGACGGTCGTCTCGTCGAAGCGGTCGGCCTTTTTGTCAATCGGCTTCGGCTGATCGACCACCGATTTTTGCTGATCCGTTTTCCCGACGTCGGTGCGCGGTTGCGGCCGCTGGCACGCCAAGGAAGCGAGCAGCAGCATGCCCATGAGGATCTGCGGTGCAACGATTCGCGACGTCATGGCGATTCTCCCGTGTGGAGGGGATCTTCTGGCTTGTTCATCATCCTATTTATTCTCGAACGGCGGAACGAAACAATAACCGCCATACAAGTCAGATGGTTTTCCCTTGCCCTCACCCTGTTCTGCCGAGTAGGATAAAGCAGTCCCGCCCGCTTGCCGATAGACCCAACATCCCTCCTCGCAAGGAACTTCGCGATGTTGACCGTTCTGGGTTCGCCGAAAAAGCTGTGCGATGGCCTGACGCGCCGCGAAATGCTGATCGCCGGCGGGCTGTCGATGTGCGGCCTGGGCCTGAGCGATTACTTTCGGCTGCAGGACGCGCAAGCGAGTCAAACACGCCGCGAGCGATCGTTCGGCAAAGCGAAGGCGTGCATCCTGCTGTTCCTCTACGGTTCGCCGAGCCAGCTGGAACTGGCGGATCAGAAGCCGGACGCGCCGCTGGAGGTTCGCGGGGAGCTGGGGTCGATCCGCTCGACGCTGCCGGGCTGCGACGTGTGCGAGCTGTTGCCGAACGTCTCGAAGGTGATGGATCGGTTGACGGTTGTGCGTTCGATGACGCATCCGCACCCGATTCACGGCGTCGCCTACGCCACGACGGGAACGCCGATCATCGACATTCCAATGGAGCTGAACCCGCGCGACGGCCGGCACCATCCGTACATCGGCTCGGTCGTCGATTATCTGCGGCGAGCCGGGAACGTCAGCGACCGGAGACAAGTCCCCGACAACATCGCGCTGCCGTTCCAGTTCTCCAGCCATCGCGTCGGCGAAGTGCCGCGTGCCGGTCCCTACGGCGCCTTCCTGGGCAATGCGTACAACCCGCTCTGGACCGAGTTCAGCGGCCGAGCGACGGGCCGCGCCGTCAAGACGCTGCAGGATCAACGCTACGACGATTTTGAGCCGTACGTCGGCATCTCCTCGGACAGCCGGTTCACGCTGGCGTCGGCGACGAACCTGGGTCCGCAGTTGACGATCGATCGGCTCAATCAGCGCCGCTCGCTGTTGAACCAGCTCGATGACGCACGCCGGGAGAACGACACTGCCGTGCGCGGCATGGACCGCTATCGCGACATGGCGTATTCGCTGATCGGCTCACAGCACATCCACACGGCTCTCGACATTGGCCGCGAGCCGGCGCATCTGCGCGAGAGTTACGGCATGACGATCTTCGGGCAGGCGTGTCTGTCGGCGCGTCGGCTCGTCGAGGCGGGGAGCAAGTGCGTCAGCGTCTTCTGGGACGAGTATGGCCTGGCGGGCTCCGGCTGGGACACGCACTGGGACCATTATGGCCGCATGCGCAACGAGCTGATGCCGGGCTTCGATCGGGCGCTATATGGATTGATCGAGGACCTCGATCAGCGCGGCATGCTCGATGACACGCTCGTGATGGTGCTGAGCGAGCATGGCCGCACGCCCCGATTGAACAACGCGCAGGGCGGCGGCCGCGATCACTGGTCGCAAGCCTACACGACGCTGTTCGCCGGCGGCGGCATCGCGCGCGGCCGCGTCGTGGGCCGCACCGATCGCCACGGCGCCACCGTGACGGAGCGTCCGGTGTCCCCCAAGGACGTGCTGGCGACGGCGTATCACCTGCTCGGCATCGACCACCACACGCTGATCCACGATCGCACGGGCCGGCCGGTGCCGCTGGTGGACGGGCATGTGGTCGCGGAGATGCTGGGATAGTCAGTTCTTTTTCAGAGCCTGAAGCGTAAGCGAAGGTCGGCGCGTCCTTCGCTCACGCTTCAGGCTCTGATGCTTGCACGGGAGTGATTGTTGTGAAGTACCGTGCCTTGATCATGCTCAGCGTCTTGATATTTGCGTCGTTCAGCTGCAAACCCGCCGAGCAACCCGCTGCGCCGAAGGACGACAAGAAAATCATCCTCCTGGGCGACGGCTATGGCATGGTCCGGGTCGAGGATCTGAAGGAAATCACCGTCATCGGCGAAGCGGAGAAGCCGGCGGATGTCGCGCGCGTTCAAGCCAAGGAGAACGCCCCGCCCGATCGGCTATTCGACGTGCCAGCCGGACGGTATCAGACCTACCTCGTGAAGACGACGGAGAAAAAGCTCAACGGCAAGGTATTGACGACGCGCGAGTTGTCGGCGGGAACGAAGATCAAGGATTTGCGCTCGGTCGGCTGGATTCGCCTGGACGGCAAGACCAACGACGGCGTCGGCGCGATGACGGGGTATCCGGTGCTGGTGATGGAGGGGACGCTGGTAGGGCCGTGAGCGCGGCCCTCGCTGGCGCGTCGGGCTCAGCTGCCTTTTTTGATGGCCTTGTTGATGGCGGTCGACGACGAGTTCATGTTGTTGTTGTTGGCGCTGCCGAGATAGCCGATCGCCACCAGGCAGACCACGACGATGAGCGAGATCATCATCAGGTATTCCATGGCCGTGACGCCGCGGCGTTTTTGCTTCTGCGGGGTGGATTTGCCCGCCGATTTTTTCTTGCGAGTCAACTCTGGCATGATGATGGCTCCATGCTGGCAACAATTCGCAGGCTCGCGCGATTGGTCGGCGAGACCGCGAGGAGAGGTCCTTGTTACGCCGTTTTCTTCTGGGGGTCGTTCTGGGCCGGATCGTTCGGCTTGATGACCGGGACGCCTTGTTTCTGCAGATGTTCGAGCATGTGATTGAAGTCGTCGCGCATCTCAATCAGGTAATCGCCTTCGCGCAGCTTGATCGGCCGGACCGGCTCGCCCGCGGCAATCGCCTGCATCGTCTTGCGGAAACGCACCATCGGGCCCACCAGGCGGTGCGAGAAGCGAATCGTATCCCACGCCATCACCGGCACCAAAACGAGCAGGCAGACGATCACGGCCACATTTTCACGCAAGGTGTCGATGAATTGGCGAGCGGGGTCAATCGGGCCCTCGACGATCATTTTCCAGGCGAACAGGAAATTGAAGAAGACGACGAAAAACAGGCCGAGGTAGCCGGCGATGCGCATCGTCAACCGGGTCTGGAAGGGATCGACCCAGACTTTTTTGCGTTCTTCAGCCATGCCATGCCTCCCGTGCCTCGCATTGCGAGGGTGAAAGATTCGCGCGGAAACCACGTTTGCGGCGGGTTATTACGAATATAGGTCACGAATTTCGGCAAGACAAATCGTATCCGATGAATTGTCGCTGATTGGAGGTTCATCTCCAGCGCAGAGCTTCGGGATCGGTCATCGTATGGCCCACGGCTTCGAGCTGGGGCCAAATCTCGCTGGGGATCGGCGCGTGGGCCAGCTCGACTGTTTGCGCGAGACGCTCGGCACGCGACAGGCCGATGATCGTCGAGGTAATGCGCGGATCGCGCATCGCGAATTGCAATGCCGCGGCGGCGAGCGGAATCTTGAAGCGCTTGCAGATCGTGTCGAGCTTACGGGCCCGCTCGACCGTCTCGGCATCGGCGGCCTGGTAGGCGTAGCGCGGGTAGGCGTCGGGCCCCTTGGCAAGGATGCCGCTGCCATACGGAGCCGCATTCAGCACGGCCAGGCCCAGCTTCGCGGCGCGATCCAGGAGCGGCTCGGCACTCCGATTCAATAGCGTGTAGCGATTGTGGGTGATGACCGCCTCGAAAGCGCCGGTCTCGATGTAGCGGATCATCAGGCCAATCGGGCCGCCGGCGACGCCGATGTGGCCGATCACGCCCTGGTCCTTGAGCCGCGTCAGCGCGTCGACGGCGCCGCCCGGGGCCATGATGTCCTCGAATTTTGCGTGCTCCGGGTCGTGCAGGAGCATGATCTGGATCTTTTCGAGGCCCAGCAATTTCAAGCTGCGGTCGACGGAGCGTTTGATCTGGTCGCCGCTGAAGTCGCCGGTCTTCAGGTCGCGGTCGGCCTTCGTCGCCAGGACGTAGCTGGCCGGCATCCCGCCAAGTTCACGCAGCACCAGGCCGATGCGGCGTTCGCTCTCGCCGTCGCCATAGGAAGCCGCCGTGTCGAGGAAGTTGATCTGCGCTTGAAAGCAGGCCCGCAGCGTCTCGAGCGCCTGCTCCTCGGCGACCGCGTACGCAAACGTCTCCGGCATGTTCCCCAGCGGTGCGCAGCCGATGCACAACGGCGTCACGCGCAACGACGTCCGGGCAAAGGTTCGCAGCGGGAGAAAGGTCGCCATCGATTGCTCCTGCTACGCCACAAGCGGCAAAGACGAGTTTATTGTACGAACGCCATCGCTGTCCTATAATACCCGTGCGGTTCCCTTCCCCGAATACGAGCGATAGATCCATGCAAGAACTGCACCATGAATGTGGGATTGCGGCCATCTACCACCTCGAAAGCCCGACTCCCTCGAACCTGGCGAGCAAAGACGGCCCGGAGCAAATCTCCAAGCTCATGGTCCGCATGCTGATCGACCTGCAAAACCGCGGCCAGCTTGCCACCGGCATGACGTCATTCAATCCGCATCGCGAAAAGGTGCTCGATACCTACAAACAAATCGGCACCGTGATCGAGGCCTTTCGCCTCAACCACCCGGCCAAGTTTTCGACCATCATGCGCGATTACGCCGGCCGCGCTGCGATTGGGCATGTCCGCTACGCCACCTGCGGCAAGAACGACCGCGACCACGCCCAACCGTTCGAGCGCTATCATGGCCGAAAGTGGAAATGGTTCACGATGGCGTTCAACGGGCAAATCACGAACTATCCCGAACTCAAGTCCGAGCTGCTCAACAAGGAAGACTACTACCTGATGCGCGACCTCGACACCGAGGTCATCATGCATTACCTGAGCTACGAGCTGCGCGGCGACGATCGCCCCGATCTCGTCGAAGTCTTCTCGAACCTCAGCAAGAAATTCGACGGCGCCTACAATCTTGTCTTCATGAACGGCAACGGCGATATGGCGGTGGTCCGCGATCCGGTCGGCATTCGGCCGCTCTGCTATGCGACCGACGGGCCGCTTTTCGCCGCCGCCAGCGAGAGCGTTGCCCTGTCGAACATCGGTTTTCGCGATATCAAGACGCTCCAGCCTGGCGAGATGGTGCTGATCCAGGACCGGGAGGGCGAGTCCCCTGCCGAGCTGGATTCCGCGCACGGCACGGCAGGCGCCTCGCCCCCACGGCGAAAAGAACTCCGCGTGGTTCGTTACGCCCCGGCACGCCGCAGCGCTCATTGCTTCTTCGAGTGGATCTACTTCGCCAACGTGGCCAGCACGCTGGATGATCGCAGCGTCTACCTGTCGCGGGCGGCACTCGGCAAGGAACTGGCGATCCAGGAGCATCGGCTCGGGATCATCAAGCCCGATTACAATACCGTCGTCGTGCCGGTCCCCGATACGGGCAAGGCAGCCGCCGACGCCATGGCCTACGAACTTGGCGTGCCCTCCGTGGAAGGGCTGATGCGCAATCGCCATATTGGCCGCACGTTCATCGAGGGGAACAACCGGGCCGACCGCGTGAAGATGAAGTTCTCGCCGCTGCGTGAAGTGCTCGAAGGCCGGCGCGTCATCCTCGTCGAGGATTCCATCGTCCGCAGCACGACGTTGAAATCGCTGCTGTCGCTGATCCGCGATCGCGGCGGCGCCAAGGAGATTCACGTGCGCGTCGCCTGCCCGCCGATCATCGCGCCTTGCTTCTACGGCATCGACATGTCCACGGTTGCCGAACTGTACGCCCCGCGGCATATGCGCGGCAAGATCATCACGATTGAAGAACAGCAGGCGATGGCCCGCGAGTTGGAGGCCGACAGCCTGTTCTACTTGCCGCTCGATGCGATCGCCCGCTGCATTCGCCTGCCGGTGGACCGCTTGTGCCGGGCGTGCATCACCGGGGAGTATCCGACGCCGGCGGGCGAACGCATGTATCAACTGGCGCTGCGGCAACACGAGGAAGGCGGCGGTAACGGGCGGACCTACGAATCCGGTTCACGCAATGGCTGCGGGTAGGTCGCTGGCCTACTTGTCCTTCTTGGCCTGCATCGTTTCGATCCGGATCACCCGCTCACGCAGGTCCTTGACGTCTTTTTCAATTTCTTTGAGGCTTTCGAGCCGATAATTGGCTTGCTCGAGTCGTGCTGAATTGTCGATGTTCTTGGCGACCAGAAACGCCAGCAGGGAAACCATGACGGGGAATGTCAATCCCATGATCCATGAGCAAATGCGCAACGTTGCCTTGAGGTCCGCGACCTGCTGCGTGAGTTGATCGATCTTGTCGGTGTTAGTGCCCGTGATCGCGGTCGCCATTTTGAATTTCCTTTTTCCTCCGGGATAACCTAAGATAATTCTACCTTGTCCTGCTAATAATGTCCTGGAAAAACGCCACGCGGCAACGGTAGGCGGCTCGTAATGCGACAACATTCATGCCATCCATCCCGTCCGGGCCTAATCGTTAGGCCGGATGGGTTTATATCCTGCAACCGTGGCGACTAAACACCCTATGATTTACCGCCGTGATCGAGCTAGGAGCAACCCATGGAAATCGTCGTCTGGTTTCTGGGCAAGGAGTCCGAAGCCAAGAAGCTGCGCGAAACCTACACGCGCGGCTGGCCGGAGGTGCGCCTCTCCAAGCTCTTCACGGCGGACCTCTTCATCCCGCTCCATGCGCTGCTCACCCCCGCCAAGAAATCCGTCACCTTCGATGACATCCTCGATGAGAGCCTTTTCGTCGATCCGGAACTCAACGATCTGGATCTCATGGAGAAAGGCGAAGCGTTCGGGGTTTACGTGAAGCGCGTCAATCCGGCATTCGTCAAACTGCTGGCCGGCATTCGCCTCGACGACATCCCGTCCGTGGCGAAGAAATGGCATGCGTGCAAGGAAATGACGAGCTTCTATGACAGCCAGGGCTGGTCGAAAAAGCAAGCCGTGGAAGAAGTGGAACGCATGCTGGCCGACGTGGTGAAGTTCGCCAAGCGAGCCATCCGCGAGAAGAAGGCGATCATGCAGATTTTCTCGTTGTAGGCCTCATCCTGGGTTTCCGATGGTTGGGTAGGAATCATGTCTTGGCGACGATTGCAGTCCGTTCTGGTCGCAATGCTGACGCTGGTGCTTTCTGGTTGCGGCGTAGACTCCCAGGGCAAGATGACGTTTGCCGGCCTGGGCACCCTGGAAGCCTGTATCTGCCTGGGGCTCACCGTCCCGATCATCGCGGTCGTCGTTATCGGCGTGTTGTGGCTGATCTTCAAGGCGCGGCCCAAAGCAAGACCCAAGGTCGCTGCTGCCGCCGCCGCGCCGGACCTGCACATTTTCGTATCCTATCGCCGCAGCGACAGTCAGGATGTGTCGGGCCGAATTTACGACGTGTTGACTGCTCGATTCTCGAAGGCATGCGTGTTCAAAGACGTCGACAGCATCCCGCTCGGTCGCGATTTCCGGAAGGTGCTGCAGCAGGCGGTTTCGCGGGCCCAGGTCGTGATCGTGATTATCGGCCCAGGCTGGGCGCGGGCAAAGACGGCCGCCGGCACGCGACGCCTCGACGATCCGAACGATTTCGTGCGCATCGAGATCGAGTCGGCTCTGCAGAGCGGCATCCCCGTCATCCCGGTAATGGTCTCTCATGCGAAGATGGCGGGGGCGACCGACTTGCCGGCATCGCTGCAGGAACTGGCATTTCAGAACGGCCTGCCGGTGCGGCCCGATCCAGACTTCCATCGCGATATGGCTCGGCTGATCGCCGCCCTGGAAACGATTGCGCCCGGCGCTGCCCCCGTCGAGTCCGCGGATGCAGATGTCCCGCAATCATCGAGGGGCATCGGATTATGGCTGGGGGGCTGCGGCGCGGCGGTCGTGTTCCTGATCATCGCGATCATCGCGCTCGGAGTTCTGGCATATATCGGCACAGTAATGCTGGGCAGGTAGGAATCATTTCCCGTCACCGCACAGGGAGTAACCTTCGCCGCGGTGCGTGCGAATCAGTTTCTTTTCAAACGGCCCGTCGATCTTGGTGCGCAGCATGCGGATATAGACATCGACCACGTTCGAGGTCGCCACACCATCTTCGTCGTTGTAGAGTTGCTGGCGGATCAGCGAGCGTGGCACCACCGAGCCGTGGTGCTGGGCCAGCAGTTCCAGGAGATCGAATTCGCGTGGCGTCAGAACGATGTCGCGCTTGCCGCGCCTCACGGTGCGCGCGGTCGAGTCGATTTCGAGGTCATCGATGCGCAGGACCGGGTCCCTGGTGCGGCGGCGGCGAACCAGGGCGCGCAGCCGGGCCAGCAGTTCATCCATCTGGAACGGCTTGGTCAAATAGTCGTCGGCGCCGAGGCTGAGGCCGTGGACCTTGTCCTGCGTGGAATCACGCGCGGTCAACACGAGGATGTCGGCCGCGATACCGTCCTGACGCCAATTCTTCAGCAGCGTCAGCCCGTCGATTCCCGGCAGGGATAGACCGAGGACCACGACCTCGCAGCCGCCGCGGACCTTGCGATCGGCTTCCTCGCCATCGGCGGCGGTTTGAACGACATAGCCCTCGTCCTCGATGCGGCGCTGAAGGGCTTCCCGGATTGGCTGCTGATTCTGGACGACGACGACGCGCACCGCGCGATCGCTGGGGGTCGGCGCATCGCCCGTGTCAGCGGGTTCTCTCTCTTGAAAGAACTGATCGATCTTCTGGAGCAAGCGCTCCATGGGGTAGGGCTTTTCCAGGTAGTCGAGCACGCCGATTTGCCGCGCGTAGGCCTTGTGCTTTTCGCCTTCGTGGCCCGTCAACATGATGAACGCCGGCGCCGCGGGGTCGTTCTGGAAATGTTCGAGCACCGCAAAACCGCCCCAGCGCGGCATCATCATGTCGAGCACCACGAGGTCCGGCCGATGCTCGTCGATGAGTTCCCTGGCCTCGGCCCCGTCTTCCGCTTCGAGCGTTTCGTAGCCGCTCACTTGCAGCATCGCTTGCAGGCCGCTGCGGATCAGCGGGTCATCATCCACGACGAGCACGGTCTTTTTGTTCATGCAGGTATTCTGAAAAGCGCACGGCGGCGACATGGCATCGGCCTCGTGACCGAGCAGCGCGCACCAGCGGAGGTCGTTTGGCGAATGAGCAATGACTTCAGGCGGGATGTTCCGGCAGGAGGGGGGGGGGCTCCAACCTCGTTCATTATAGCGCGAGGCAGAATCCTGGACAAGGGGTCAGCCCGCGCGCTTGTCGCCGTCGCGGTCGGACAGGAGCAGATCGTCCAGCAAGCTCTGGCGAAAGTCATCGCTCAGCATCGGACTTTGGTGCTGGTACACGCCATTGTCGAAGCCGAAGCAGGTGCGCTGTGATGGGTTGACGAGGTTCTTGCGAATATCGGGCGTGACGTGGAACTGCACCCAGTGAGCGGTGCCGATGGCGCGATCTTCGGGCCGGCAGGTCACGAGGTGCGAAGCGAGCGACAGCGGGCCGACATGGAGTTGCAGGTGCGCGCCGGTGATGGTACGCCAGGGCGCCAGCTCCGCGCCGAGCTGGGCGGTGTCGGCGATCTCGATCAGCAGGGCCGCCTGGAGCAGGTTGCGCGTCGGCAGCAGCCGGTTGTACAGGCTCAGCTCCCGGCCGACTTCCTGACTATCCGCCAGCCGGGCGATGCGGATCACCTCCTGTACGCGGAACCAGAGCGTCTGACGATTTTCGAAGATCAGCGTCAGCTTCGGACCGATGCGCACCCGGCGATAGCGATCGACGTAACGGCGCTGGGCGTCGAAGAACTCTTTTCGCCTCGGCGCATACTCCTCGAGCGGCAGCAGGTCGTCGACCGTCAGAGGCAACATTCGACCATCCTTGGTCGGTTGGCGACGCTTCGCAGAAGCGTCAGGGCAACGCTTCTGCGAAACGTCGCTAATCACTTCTTGTCGGACGCAGGCTGATACACCTTGAACACGAAAAAACCGCCGAGCAGGGAGCCGAGGATCGGGCCGGCGAGGTAGACGAGGGTGTCGGCCCAGGCGGAGCGCGTCGTGTAGTAGGCTTCGAAAAGCGTCGGGCCCAGCCAGCGTGCCGGGTTGAGGGCGGCGCCGGTCAGCGGGAAGCCGAACAGGGCGCACACCGTCGCGACCATGCCGGCGACCAGGCCGAGCCTGAGCGCATCGCCGTCGGCCAGGCCAAAGATGGCGGACACGAGGAAAAAGGTCAAGAGCAACTCCAGCAGCGCCCCGGTGAACTGCGCGGATTGGCCCCCCGTCGGATAAGCCTGGGCGTTGACATGCGGCGCGCCAAACTGGGCGGCCCGCAACAGGCCCAGGTCAAAGATGAAGTACAGGCAAACTGCGGCAAGCACGCTGCCCGCGAACTGTGCCCCGATCAACCAGCCGGCCCGCGGCGTTTCCAGGCGGTTGAAGACCCACTGCATCAGCGTGATCGCCGGGTTCAGATAGCCTCCCGTGATCGGCGCCGTCAACGCCACGAGCGCCGCGAAAATCAGGCCCTGACCCAGCGCGATGCCGAACAGCCCCGGCTGCAGCAGCGTTTGCGGCGCCGCCGCCGTCGAACCCTCCGGCATCGTCATCTGGCTGACGCACACCAGCCCCGCGCTGAACAGCACCAGGCCGAAGACGCCGACCGTTTCAATCGCGATGATCCGCAGTTGTTTTGCTTCCATCCACGTAATCCTGTTCAGGTTAATGCCAAAGCTGGTTCAAGATCGATCGCCGCGCCTTCCATCATGGATTGCCTGGCGCTTGCGAGTTTTACACACACTCACGTCACTTCACACCTGCCCGAATATGAGTTGCATGGCGCTTGCGAGTTTTACACACACTCACGTCACTTCACACCTATCCGAATATGAGTTGCATGGCGCTTGCGAGTTTTACACACACTCACGTCACTTCAC
>JACQFG010000216.1 GCA_016200155.1 Planctomycetota bacterium
CACCATTGACCTACGACCATATGGGCAGTGGCGACTACCGCGCCGAGGTCGCCAACCTGAGCCGCAATGTCCCGATCGAATCCGCCGATCCGAAGGACGGCCGCGGACATACCCTGTATCACCGCAACTCGGCCGGGTCGATCAGCTATGCCGAGTTCCGCCATCTCGGCAAGGCCGGCGTGCTCGGACGTTACAGCGTACACTTCCATCAGTGCGGCGACACCATGCGCGGCAGCTACGTGCAGGGCGCGTCGATCTGGGATTCCGGCAACCGCTGGCTGACCATTCACGGCACGAACTATCTGATCGTCCGCGATTGCGTCGGCTACAAGAGCCTCGGCCACGGCTTCTTCCTCGAAGACGGCACCGAGGTCTTCAACGTCTTCGATCGCAATCTCGCCGTCGGCGCCCGCCGCACCAAGCGCTTGCCCAAGCAGGTCTTGCCGTTCGACAGCAACGACGGCGCCGGCTTCTGGTGGGCCAACAGCCTCAACACCTTCACCCGCAACGTCGCCGCCGACAACGACAACTACGGCTTCCGCTTCGAGGCCACCCAGGGCAGCTCGCTCAAGCTGACGTTCAACGTCCAGCAGCCCGACGGCACGAAGAAAATGGTCGATATCCGCACGCTGCCCTTCGTTCGCTTCGACGACAACGAGGTCCATTCGAGCAAGGGCCTGTACGGCCTCAACCTCGGCGAAGGCGTCAACAAGGTCGGCCCGGACGTCAAGCACCCCTTCATCGTCCGCAACACGAAGATCTGGGACACGCACTACGGCTTCCGCCCGCAGGTCCCCAGCCTGCGCGTCGAGAACATGGTCATCCACAAGGTCGCCTACGGCGTCTATCACCCGAACTACGACAACCACGAATACAAGAACATGACGATCAGCGAAACGCACACCGAGCCGTTCAACCGCGGCCATGACGACATCAGCATCCAGTACGGCGTGCTGACCGTGGACGGCCTGACGTTCGACGGCTGTCGTTCGGGCGGAATGCCGCTCATCCAGATCTCCGACGACAACCCGACCGGCAAGGCCGAGACGCACATGAAGAACGTCAAGACAATCAACTGGAAGGACGGCAGCAAATCGCGCGCGCTCGTGAACCTCGGCGGCGGCCCGCGTCCGACTCCGAGCACCGAGAAGGGCGTGCCGATCTACTTGCACGACTGGTACGGCGCCGGCAAGCACGCTCAGGTTTCGAGCACGCGCTCGACCGAGTTCAAGGCCGATCCGACCAAGTTCAAGGCCGACTTCCCGCTGACCGGCGATGAGTCGCGCGTTGCCGAGGTCAAGGACGTGACGTTCCCGAAATTGCTTGACCCGGTGGACGACCTGGCGCCGACGACGGTCATCACGTCGGTGGTCGACAAGGAAGGCACCTACACCGTTCGCGGCGTCACCTCCGACAACGGCACGGTGACGAAGGTGATCGTCAACGGCGCCGAGGCGAAAGCGACCCGCCCCAATTTCGCGGAGTGGGAGGCCGTCCTGGTTGCGCCGCGGCGCTTCCTCGGCCAGGTTTCGGCGCATGCCGTCGATGCGGCGGGGAACGTGGAGAAGAATGCGCACGTGGTGGTGATGCGGTGAAGTCTGGTATCATGATTTTGTGCTAATCGGAGTTGGTCTATGACGACGCTTAGGCGGGTGCAACTCAAGGGCTTCAAATCGATCAAGGAAATGAGCCTTGAGTTGCGTCCGCTGAACGTATTGATCGGAGAAAACGGAGCTGGAAAGAGCAATCTCGTGGCTTTTTTCAAGATGCTTCAAGAAATAGGGTGGGGTCGGCTTCAGCAGCACGTCATTACCTCAGGCCACGCCAAATCCATCCTTCGGCTCGGCCCAAAGGTTACGCCTCAAATCGATGCGCGCTTAGAATTCAAACTAGACAACGGCGAGGCTGCGTACGGTTTCACCCTCGCCCATGCGGCAGGCGATGCGCTCGTGTTCACAAGGGAAGAATTGAGTTTTCTCAGCCAAACCGCAACCGATCCGACAGTGGATATCACCTACGGGCCTGGTCCGGAGACTCGGATAATTCAAGAATCGGATAGCAATGGCAGAGCCCGTATGTTTCAACAAATATTGAACCGCTGCCGCGTTTACCATTTCCACGACACGTCAGCTACAGCTCGTGTGCGCCAGTCTTGTTACGTCCAAGATAATAGCTCAATTCTTTCCGACGGTGGAAATCTAGCCGCGGTGCTTTTATACAATCAGAATTACAACGTCACATCATTTCGCAGAATCGAGAGCACCATTCGTCAGATTTCGCCATTTTTTCATGGCTTTGCTCTTCGAAGTGGGCCTGCTGGCACCGAGATTTTTCTCAATTGGCGCGAAACCGGCTCCGACGAAGTATTCGGCCCACATCAACTTTCCGACGGAACGCTGCGTGCGATTTGCCTTGTGACTCTGCTGATGCAGCCCGAGGACGGTCGATGGCCCGATTTGATCGTCATTGATGAACCCGAATTGGGACTTCACCCTTACGCTTTGAATATTGTCGCGTCGTTGTTGAAAAAAGTGTCTCATCACACGCAAGTGATAGTGAGCACGCAATCGATCTCGCTGGTGGACCACTTTGATCCCGAGGATGTGATCGTGGTGAATCGCGAGGGAAATGGCCCGTCGCAGTTTTCGCGTCTTGAACCGCAACAGCTTGAAACTTGGCTAGACGAATACAGCCTCGGCGAAATCTGGGAGAAAAACGTCATCGGCGGAGGGCCGCACTGATGGTTCGCCTCCGCTTGTTTGCCGAGGGGCCGACCGAGCAGACTTTCGCCGATGCGGTGTTGAAACGCCATCTCGCCGGCTTCGGCGTCTACCTGCATCCGCCGGTCCTGATTGCGCACGCAAAGAAGAAAGGCAAAGTTCACCGCGGCGGCGGGCGCAGATACCTGGCGATGAAGAACGACATCGCCCGATTCTTGGCGCAGGAGAAAGGCGGCGATGTCTTCTTCACGACCATGATCGACCTCTACGCCATCCCGTCTGACTTTCCTGGATTGGCCGATGCTGAGAAGTTGCGGCACCTGCCCGACAAGCGGGTCGAGTTTCTCGAAGGCGCGTTTGGCAACGATATCGGCGATCGTCGCTTCATTCCGTACATACAATTGCACGAGTACGAGGCATACTTGTTCTCCGATCCGACGTGGTTCGGCTTTTTCTACGACCACCACGAGAAGCAGATCGCCGCCCTCAAGGCGATCGCCGCCGCGGTCGCCACGCCGGAGTTGATCGACGACGGCCAGCACTCAGCCCCGAGCAAACGCATTATTGCTCAACTCCCGGATTACGCAGATGCCAAGCCCGTCGTCGGCCCGCAAGTGGCAGAACTTACTGGCCTGGCCGTGATTCGCGCCAAGTGCCCGCATTTCTCGGCGTGGGTTTCGCGCCTGGAGACGCTGCAAAGCACCAAGATGGAGGACCCGTCGCCATGAGAACCATCTGGACCCTGCTCGTTCTGCTGCTCGCCCCGCTGGCAATCCAAGCCGGCGAGAAGCCGAAACGCAAGCCCAACATCCTCGTCATCGTTGCCGACGATCTCGGCTACGGGGACATCGGCGTCCACGGCGGCAAATCCGTGCCGACGCCGAACATCGACAAGCTCGCGAAGTCCGGCGTTCGCTGCACCAGCGGGTATGTGTCGGCGCCCTACTGCAGTCCATCGCGGGCCGGGCTTCTCACGGGCCGCTATCAAACGAAATTCGGCCACGAATTCAATCCGCACGTCGGCGAAGAGGGGAAGCTCGGCCTGCCGCTCAATCAGCGGACCATCGCCGATCTCCTCCGGGCCGTCGGCTATCGAACCGGCCTCGTCGGCAAATGGCATCTCGGCTTCAGCAAGGACCACCATCCCCAGGCGCGCGGCTTCGACGACTTCTTCGGCTTCCTCGTCGGCGCCCACAATTATGCCCTGAGAAAAGAGGATGAGCCGAAGTTCGCGTCGACCATGTCGAAAAATCTCATCTACCGCGGCCGCGACGTGCAGAAGCTCGACGGCTTTGCCACGGATCTGTTCACCGATGAATCGATCGACTTCATGAAGCGCAACAAGGATCAGCCGTGGTTCCTGTACCTTGCCTACAACGCGGTCCACACGCCGCTGGAGATTGACCCTAAGCTGAAAGAGCGCGTCCCCGCCGACGTCACCGATCAGGCGCGGCGCGGCTACCTTGCCCTGCTCCTGGGACTGGACGATTCGATCGGTCGCATCCTCGCGCATCTGCGAGCGAGCGGGGCCGACGAGGACACGCTCATCATTTTCATCAGCGACAACGGCGGCTCGGGCCTGGCCCCCTTCCTCGCTTACAATGCGGCCATCAATCGGCCGCTGCGAGGCAACAAGGGACAGACCCTCGAAGGCGGCATCCGCGTGCCGTTCTTCGTCGCCTGGCCCGGCAAGCTCCCCGCGGGAAA
>JACQFG010000217.1 GCA_016200155.1 Planctomycetota bacterium
GGATTAGTTAAGATTAGTGTTCCCTCAAGGAGACTCGCGTCATGCCACGCTTACTGACCATCGCTGCGGCCCAGAGCGGGCCGATCTCACGACAAACTTCGCGGGCCGAGGTGGTTGCTCGTCTCGTCGAGCAGATGCGCGCGGCGCGGGCGCGGGGCTGCGACCTCATCGTCTTCACCGAGTGCGCGCTCACGGCGTTTTTTTCGCACTGGTGGATCGAGGACGAAGCGGAGCTGGACGCCTGGTTTGAGCGCGCGCTGCCGAGCCCGGCGACGCAGCCGCTCTTCGACGAAGCACGCCGATTGGGCATCGGCTTCTGCCTGGGCTATGCCGAGCTGACCGTCGAGGCGGGCGTCAAGCATCGCTACAACACCAGCGTGCTCGTCGATACCGACGGCAGCATCATCGGCAAGTATCGCAAGATTCACCTGCCGGGCTACGCCGACCGGCATCCGCACCATCCGTTTCAGAACCTCGAAAAACGCTACTTCGAGGTGGGCAACCTCGGCTTTCGCGCCTGGCGGGCCTTCGGCGGCGTGGTGGGCATGTGCATCTGCAACGATCGCCGCTGGGTCGAGACGTATCGCGTGCTGGCGCTGCAAGGGGCCGAGGTCGTCCTGCTGGGCTACAACACGCCGGACCACATTCCCGATCAGCCGGAGATCGATCACCTCTGCGACTTTCATCACCTGCTCAGCATGCAGGCGGGCGCGTATCAAAACGGCTGCTGGGTGGTCGGCGTCGCCAAGGCCGGCGTCGAGGAGGGGGTCAGCCAGATCGGCCAATCGGCGATCATCGCCCCGTCCGGCGAAATCGTGGCCCGCAGCTCCACGCTGGGCGATGAGCTGGTCATCTATCGCTGCGATCTCGATCTGGTCAAGCCGTACAAGGAACGGCTCTTCAACTTCGCCAAGCACCGCCGGATCGAGCACTATCAACTGATCGCGACGCAGACCGGCGCGACACCGCCAAGGTGAACGGGACATCACGGCGCATCCGGCGCCTCGGCGGCGATCTTGCGGTAGACCTCGATCGCCCTGAGGAACGTCGCCTGGGCCGTCTCGCGTTCGTCGGCGTGGATCGCTTTGCCGCGGGCGCGCCAGAGTTGTTCGATGCAACCGGCACACCACAGGGCGCTTTCTTTTGAGGCGCGAATCGGTTGGCCGGCGACGCGCACCGTCACCGGGTTGGTGTGCATCTGCGGGAAATGACGCAAGGCCACCCAGCTCGAACGCTCTATTTCGACGTTGAAGGCGACGTCGTGAATCTTGTCGTCCGCGGGCACGTCCTTGCCGGCGACGACGTTGCCGTTGACGATCAATTCGACGCGGCGCATGCCGCCCTTGCGGCGAGCCTCGTCGGGATGTTTGTCGCCGTGCAGCGTCACGGTGTCGCCGGACCAGGCGGCGGCCTCGCGCGGCGCCTCGCCGCCGTGCGCGATGCCGAGCGGCGTCTCCGACGCGAATGCAACCTTCGCCTTCACCGTCACCTTGCCGGATGTTTTCAGGTCCAGCGTAGCGCCGGCCGCTATACCATCGACGGTGAATTCCAGGGCGTGCGCGTAGCCGTCCGACACATACGAACGGCCCTTCGCCAGGCCGGCGCACCAGTCGGTGAAATCGACGCGCTCGACCTTGCCGAGCTGCACATAGACGCGTCCCTGGCCGACACGGGAGCCGCTCATGCAGGGGAAATCGGTCTCGCCGCTGACCTTGAGCGGAAAGCCGCAGTTCATGATGTGATACCAGCAGTTCCATTCCGGGACGCGGGCCGTGTCCATGGCACTGATGAAATCGCACAAGCCGAGCGACGTCGTCACGAAGATTTCCTGGGCCCCGACGCTGTTCAGCTCCGGGATCGCCAGGTTCGGCAGTCGGCCGGCGGCACGCTGATGCGCCGCCTGCAACTCCGCGGCCGTCAGGAAGCCGTCCTTGTCGGTATCGCTCTGATCGAACGCTTCGGGCAGGAGGGCGTTCTTCGCCTCAATGCGGCTGAGCTTGCCGTCGCCGTCCTTGTCGAAGGCGGTAAGCAATCGTTTGGCGGCGGCGGCCGGGTCGATCTGCAAGCCGCTGGCCGAGTGGGCGTAGCCGGTGATCGCTCCCTGCGACTTGGCCCAGCGCAGCACCGGCGTCGTCCAGGTCGGCCAGCCCTTGGTCGCCGTCCCGCCTGAACCTGGATACGTCTGATCGCGCAGGTTGAGCAAGCAGACGTGCCCCAGCGCCTGCGAGCCGAAGCCGCTCACTTCGATGTCGTACTTCAGCAGCGTGAACGGCTCGCTCAGCTTGTGCGGCTTCGGCTCGAAGAACTGCCTCTGGAAATCGTAGCACGGGCCCCACGTCAGCAGGCAGCCGACGTTGAGCCCCTCCCCCTTCACTTGCAGATACATGTCGTTCGGCATCACGCCTTCGGTCGGACTCGTGTAATGAGCGCAGCCCGCCGCGTGAATGTGATGATCGCCGCTGTAATACCCGAAAGCGGCAGTATCGATCCAGCGGTTGAGCTTCACACTTACCTGCGCCTGCCCCTTTGCCGGGACCGTGATGGTTTTCTTGAGCAGCCGATATTCCGGGCCGCGGCTGTAGTACATCGTGAACTCGCCCGGCGGCAGGAAGACGATGTCGCCGTCGTTGCGATAGATCTGCTCCTGGAAGAACAGGTCCGGCGCGAGCCGCCGCGCTTGCTGCGGATGGATGTGCCCTGCCTTGTCGCGGAACGTGAAGCGGCCGACGGTCGGCTTGCCGTCATGATCGGTGATCGCCAGCTTGACCGGCACCGCAGGACGCACGTCGAACAGCACCGGCGTCTCGGCGCGGAAGCCCAGGTCCTGCGTTCCCTGGCCGACGTCGAAGCCGATCGTTGCTTCGCGCTTGCCTGCGTCGCTCGAATAGATGAGGTCGATTGCGTACTCGACTTTCAGCCCGCTGAGATTGGGCGTCATCGGCTGGCTCGTGAACATCTCGACGTGCAGGAAGCGATCCTTGTCGGGCCGATACTTCGGATCGGTCAACAGGTGCATCTGATCTTGCCGGGTCATGCTCAGCCGGGCCATGCCTGCGTACGGCGGCCCTGCCTGCGGACTGCTGATGCGCAACGCCTTGGTGGCAGTGCTGTCGTTGGTCACCTTGACGAGGACCGGCGTGTAGCCCGCCTGCTGCAGCGTCGCCTTGGCCGGCCCGCGCGCGACCTTGACGCGCACCTCCGGATTGAGATGAACCGCCAGCAGCACATGCGGATCGAGCAGCCGCTGAATCTTGGCGCCATCCTGTTCGTCGCACGCAACCTTGAGCGCCTTGTTCGCCTCGCCCGGCAACGGTGCGCCGAGGTATTCGAGCGCCTGCAACAGGCGCTTGACATTCGCGGCCAGCGGTTGGCCCTCGACAGGAACCTGCGCCGACGCGACGTGTCCGGAGAGCGTCGCCACCATCACGAATGCGAGCCGCGCGGATTGTCTTGAGATCGTCATGTTTGTCCCCGAAGCCTGTCAACTCGGGCGCGATCGGCACAGGCGACCAATGAGGCAGCAAGGATGCAAATTACGGGAGGGAACGGAATCGAAGTTGGAATCAATCTATACAACGAGAGATATCCGGCGACGAAAAAACGACTGCATGCCTGTGGCGCCGTTGGATCTGAGCGCCCATTCGCGCCGTCAAGCGCGTGCTCGTCAACAGCAAGGAGGCAAAATCGCTGGCGCCCAACTACGCCACGGAAGGACACGGAACTCACGGAAAAGCATGAATCCACGCCGGTCTTTTTCCGTGCATTCCGTGTCCTTCCGTGGCTGTGGTTTTTGAGAAGCTTCTTTGCCTGTTTTTTGTCGATGTGCAGGACCATTTGCAACGGAGACTTCCAATGACATCAAGCACGGCCCTGGGGCGATTCGCAATCCTTGCCGGCGTTCTGGCGATGTGCCTGCGGGCGATTGAGAACGCACGTACGAAGTA
>JACQFG010000218.1 GCA_016200155.1 Planctomycetota bacterium
CCGGTTTACAAAACCGGGGCTCTACCATTGAGCTACGCTCGCGCGGGGAAATGGTGAGTATAGAAAGTCGGCGAAAACGGTGCAAGTTGTCTTTGCCTGTCCTTTCCTCTCCCCGCGGTTTGCCGCTCGCACCGGCGCGTTGCCGGCACATCTATACTACGAAAAGACAACTCAGTTGGGAATGAGGTTCGTGTCCCGCCGGTTTGTTTTTGGCCACAAAAAAAATCAGAGGGATTGTTATACCGACGAGTCCGCGATCACCAAGGGGGAGAAAAAACTTTCCCGCGTCCCGCTGGTGCAGGCGTAAAATGGGAATAGCCGGCAGCGAAGAGGTGCATGCCCCACCTTTGCCCAAGCGCCGGCGGATGATGGTGCCCCATGACCCTCTCGCTCCTGGCCGCCGCAACCTTGCTCGGCGCCGTCGTGGTCGGGTTGATTCCTGCCGCGGTCAACAGCGTGCAGAAATCGATTCAGACTCGCCACCAGCTTTCCGAGGGCCACGTCGCCTGGTTTGTCCGCCGGTTCCACATCGCCTGGCTGCCGACGATGCCGTTGGCAGGATGGATGCTCGATACCTGGCACAACAAGCCGATTCTGTTCCTGGGCCTGGTATCGCTGATCCTGGGCCTCGCCTGGCTCGCTCTGATTCGCACCACGCGGGCCCTGGCAGCGAACGGCTTTTTCCTCGGCATCGGCTATTCGGTCGTTGCCGTCGCCGTGATTCGCTTCATGCCCGTCGCGTTCTTTTCCGATCACAATGTCACACTCGCAGCGATTAATCTCGGCTTTGTCGCGGTCGGCTTCGGCGCTCTCGCCGGGCCGTACGTTATTCGCCTGATCGAAACCTGGTCGGGGTACCGTCAAGGCCTGCTCTATCTCAGCATCGCGCTCATCATACCGGCCGGTCTGGTGGCATGGTGTGACGCCGACCAATTCCCGCCACCCGATAACCCGATGCCCTGGGGCGAAACCTTCTCGCGGACGCACCTGATCCTGTTGATGGCGGCGCTCCTGATCTATTTTGCGATCGAGGCTTTCCTGGCCTTGTGGGCGGAGTCGTATCTCAAGGAAGTCGGCAACTCGGATCGCGGCGTTCAGCTCAACCTGCTGGCCTTCGGGGCAGCGTTCATCGCCATGCGCGGGCTCGCCGCGTGGTGGCTGTACTGGCATCCCGGGCATGGCTTCGTGTTGACCCTCGTCCTCGCCGTCGTTGCCGCCGGCTGCCTGGTCAACCTGACCGCCCGATTTGCCGTCGGCGGCGTGTTCGGATTCTGGCTGGTCGGCGCCGCCTTCGGACCGCTTCTGCCGTGCATCCTCGGCATCGCGATGCAGAAGCCGTTTTCCACAGGCGGGCTCGGCATTCTGCTGGCGTTGAATGCGGTTGACGTGCTGCTCGTCTCGCTCGGGATGAACTTGCTCGGCAAGGACCGGCCGATCCGGTCGGTGATGTGGGCGCCGACGGCGATGGCGCTGGTCCTGTGGGTGCCGCTGCTGTTGACCGCGCTGCTCCGAGCCTGAGACGTGAGCAAAGGTGGGCATCCTTCGTTGACGCTTCGGGCTCCGATCAGTTCACCGTCTTCCCCAGCGGCTCGGCCAATCGCTTCAGCGCGTCGAGCAGCTTCTTGAACGCCGTGAAATCGAGCGTTTGCGCTCCGTCGGATGCCGCGTGATCGGGATCGGGGTGCACCTCGATCAGGAGCCCGTCCGCTCCCGCCGCCAGCGACGCCAGCGCCATCGCCGGCACGTAGTCGCGCTTGCCGGTCCCGTGGCTCGGATCGACCAGGATCGGCAGGTGCGACAGCTTTTTCGCCGGCGGGATCACCGACAAATCGAGCGTGTTGCGGCTATGATCCGAAAAAGATCGTATGCCGCGCTCGCACAGGATGACGTTGTAATTGCCCCCGGCCATCACGTATTCGGCGGCCATCAGCCATTCTTCGAGAGTCGCCGACATGCCGCGCTTGAGCAGCACCGGCTTGCGGGCCTTGCCGACGCACTTGAGCAGGCTGAAGTTCTGCATGTTGCGCGTGCCGATCTGGATGATGTCGCTGGCAGCTTCGACGGCGTCGGCGTTGTCGGTGTCCATGAGTTCGGTGACGATGCCGATGCCGGTCTTCGCGCGGGCCTTTTCGAGAATCTTGAGCCCTTCGAGTCCCATCCCTTGAAAGGAATAGGGGCTCGTGCGCGGCTTGAACGCCCCGGCCCGCAACAGCCGCACGCCGTTCTCCATCATGAACTCGGCGGTGCGCAGGATCATCGCCTCATTCTCGACCGAGCACGGCCCCGCGATCATGGTACACGTGCCTGGCCCAATGACCGTGTTCGCGACCTTGATCGACGTGTCCGCCGGCCGCATCTCGCGGCTCGCCAACTTGTACGGCTTGGTGACGCGAATCAGCTCCATGACGCCGGGCAGCACTTCCAGCGTGCGCGGATCGACGGCCCCGACATTGCCGGTGATGCCGATCGCCGTGCGCGTCGCCCCCGGCATCGGATGCGGCGTCAGCTTCATGTCGCGAATCGCGTCGAGGACGTGATCGATCTGACCCTGCGTGGCGTGCGTTTGCATGACGACGAGCATGATGGTTTCCCAGGGATGGGCGCGACGGATTCGGCTGCGACCAATATTATCCTATCACCACTGCAAACATGCCGCATCAAACACCGGTCCATCGACGCACACGCGCTTGTAATCCCAGCCGTCGGTCGTCTTCACCGGCGTCACGCAACTGAAGCAGATGCCGACGCCGCAGGCCATCGGCGTTTCCAGCGACAGGTGGCACGGGATACCCCGGCGCTCGGCTTGCTGCGCGAGGGCGTGCAGCATCGGTTCGGGGCCGCAGCCGAAGAGATGTTGCGGAGCGTCATGTGTGGCGAGCAGATCGGTGACGAAGCCGTGATAGCCGAGCGAGCCGTCGTTGGACGCCAGATGCACGATGGCGCCGGCGTTCTTGAAATCGTCGACGCCGGCCGCGAGGTCGGCACTGCGGACGCCATAGTATAGGTGGACATTCTGAACGCGACGGCGCAAGGGCTGACCACCGTAGCCGCGCGTGCCGAGCAGTTCGCGGATGTGAGCAAGGAATGGCGTCTGGCCGATGCCGCCGGCGACAAGGGCGACGCGATCGTTGCCAACGGGATCCGGAAAGCCATTGCCGAGCGGGCCCCAGACCTCGACGGCATCAGTCGCTTTCAAGCCCGCGAGCCGGCTGGTCATCTTGCCGACGACGAGATAGACGACATCGATGCCGATTGGCTGGCCACGTTCATCGAGGACGGTGTCATACAGGGCAAACGGTCGGCCCAACAGCGGGTCGGTGCCCGTGGACAGGCGGATCATCACGAACTGCCCGGGCCGGATCGCCGCCGCCAGTGCCGGCGCGTGCAGCCGGATTAGAAACGTGTTGCGCGCAAGCGAATAATTCGCGAGAACCGGCGTGTGAAATTGTTGAAAGCTCATCAAGAGATTATATAGCCCGCCATTCATGGCGGGATGGCTGGGCGCCAGGTTGGCCCGCCATGAATGGCGGGCTATGTGGCGTGATCGGCCAGTCGTTTCAGGTTTTTCAGTTCGGTCAACGACAGCGGCCGCGATTTGCCCGGCTTCAGGTTGCCGATTTCGAGCGGGCCGATCTCCATGCGTTTGAGGCGCAGCACCTTGTGATCGAGCTTGGCCAGCATGCGGCGAATCTCGCGGTTCTTACCTTCCGAGAGAACGATGCGCATCCAGGTGCTGTTGCCTTGACGTTTCAGACGCTTGACATTGCGGGCCTTGACGTGCCCCTCGGCAAGATAGACGCCGTCGAGTAGCTTCTTGAGATCTTCCGGCGACGGATTGCCGGCGACGAGGACGAGGTACGCCTTCTCGACGCCGTAGCGCGGATGCATCAACCGATTGGCGAGATCGCCGTCATTCGTCAAAAGCAGCAAGCCCTCGCTGTCCTCGTCGAGCCGGCCGACTGTGTAGACGCGCTGGCTGATCTGCGGGACCAGGTCGATGGCGAGGGGCCGGCGCGACGGGTCGTGGTTGGTGCAGAGATAGCCGCGGGGTTTGTTGACGAGCCAGTAGACGAACTTCTCCGTATGGATCGGTTCGCCGTCGAGCTTGACTTCTTGCTGCGGATCGACGCGCGTCGCCAGATCGGTGACGACCTTGCCGTCGATGGAGACGCGGCCGCCCCGGATGAGGCTTTCGCAATGCCGCCGCGAGCCGAGACCGGCGTGAGCGAGGAATTTATTGAGTCGATCCATATTGGTGTCCGTCAGAGCCTACCACGGCCGAGCGCAATTCCGTAGCCACAAGCTGCCAGCTTGTGAGCTTGTTAGACTCAAAAGCTCACAAGCTGGCAGCTTGTGGCTACGAAA
>JACQFG010000224.1 GCA_016200155.1 Planctomycetota bacterium
AATCATGAGTACAAAATCCTGAATTCGAACATGATTTTGTACTCATGATTTTGTGATTTTTCGCATCTCACGGATACAGCCCGCGCCGCTTCTTCTCTTTCGCGACCTTTTCCACTCCCAGGCTCAACGCCGCCATGCGCATCGGGATCTTGCGTTCCTTCGCGAGGTTATGCACCTGGTGGAACGCCTTCAGCATCAACTGCTCGAGCTTTTGATTGACTTGCGCCTCGTCCCAGAAGAACTGGGCCATGTCCTGCACCCACTCGAAGTACGACACCGTCACGCCGCCGGCATTGCACAGCACGTCCGGGATCAGAAAGATATCGCTGTGCTTCAGCACGTCGTCGGCGTCCGGCGTCGTCGGGCCGTTGGCGGCCTCGGCGAGGACCCGGCACTTCAGCTTGCCCGCGTTCTTCTCGGTGATCTGCCGTTCGAGGGCGGCAGGCACCAGCACGGTGCATTCGATCGTCAGCAGGTCGTCCGGATCGATCTCGCGGGCGCCGCCGAAGTCCTTGAGCAGCTTGCCCGCCGCGGTGTGCTTGATCAGGCCGGGCACGTCGATGCCTTGCGGGTTGGCGATGGCGCCGTAGCGATCGCCGACCGCGACGATCTTGACGCCGCGCATCGCCAGCTCTTGACACGTGATCGACCCGACGTTGCCGAAACCCTGAACGACGGCGGTGGCATTGGCGGGAGCGAGATTGATCTCGTGCAGGGCCTGCATGATGCAATAGACGACGCCGCGTCCGGTGGCCTCGCGCCGGCCGACGCAGCCCCCCAGCTCGATCGGCTTGCCCGTGACGATCTCCGGACACGCATAGCCGACCGACATGCTGTAGGTGTCCATGATCCAGGCCATGGTCTGTTCGTCGGTGCCGAGATCGGGAGCGGGGACGTCCTTGCGCGGGCCGATGATCGGCAGGATCTCCTCGGTGAAGCGGCGCGTCAGGCGTTCCTTTTCGCCCATCGAGAGCTTGTCGGGA
This sequence comes from Planctomycetota bacterium, assembly GCA_016200155.1. Lineage (GTDB taxonomy): Bacteria > Planctomycetota > Planctomycetia > Gemmatales > Gemmataceae > SIAQ01. The sequence goes on from JACQFG010000224.1 coordinate 984, forward strand.
TCGCAGGCGATGCCTCCCTTGGCGCCGCCGAACGGCAAGTTCATGATGGCGCACTTCCAGGTCATCCACATGGCGAGGGCCGCCACTTCGCCGAGATCGACGCTTGGATGATAGCGAATCCCGCCCTTGGAGGGCCCGCTGGTCAGGCTGTGCTGGACGCGATAGCCGATGAACGTGTGCGTCTTGCCGTCGTCCATGCGGATCGGCACCGCCGCGACCATGGCCCGCTTCGGCTTGCTGAGCCGTTCGAGAATGTTCTGATCGAGATGAATATGCTCGGCAACCGCAAGCAATTGCAGCACCGCCATCTGAAAGACAGGCGAGTCGCCGTAGACGGGCCGAGGCAGGTGCTTGTGCTGATTGGCATCCATGACAATATCTCGTGAGGAGAGGTCGGCGTCAGGTATCACTTTACCAGAGCCACGGAAGTCTGGCCAGCGAGACGCGACGTCACTCGATAAGGCTGGATTATGGGCAAAATGATGGGGAAATCGATCACCCCCCCCTCCCGCTGGATTCGTTCCATTCCTTCCACCACACCCCCCCTCCCAATGGAACGATGGAATCCATCTCGGCAGGAAAAGAACAACGATTTTCGCCGGCAGCCGAATTGGTGTTTTGCGACGCTACGGACATTGACTTTTGTCCGAGTCTGCGCCCGGCGGCTCGGCTTTGGAACGAACTGTTCGCGAGAGAATGGGGTCATAGGATTATCCCCGGCTCGTCTCCCGGCCCCATTTTCCGCCCTCGCGAAAGAGCCTGTTATGGCTAAACATTTCACCGAGGCATATGACGCCCATGCCGAAGCCCTAAAGCGGATCGAAGCGTGCCGACTGGAGAAGTGGACGAACCTTGATCTGAGCAAACTGGACTTGAAAACGGTGCCGCCGGAGATCGGCCAACTCACCGCGCTGTTGACGCTTGAGCTCTACTCCAATCAATTAACGTGGCTGCCACCGGAGATCGGGCAACTCAAAGCCCTGAAGATACTTCATCTCGGCTACAATTGTTTTACGGTGCTGCCGCCGCAGATCGGTCAACTCGCTGCGCTGACGCACCTATTCCCGCATAATAACAAGCTCAAGGCGCTGCCTCCGGAAATCGGCCAACTCACTGCCCTGACATCCCTCTACCTTCACGATAACCAGCTTATTTCACTGCCGGAGGAGATCGGCCGTTTGACGGAGTTAGAAACCCTTGTCTTGGAATCCAATGCACTGCGCGAAGTACCGGAAAGCATGAAGGACCTGACGCAGCTCAAAGTGCTGACGCTGCATGGAAACGATGCCTTGGGGCTGCCGACGGAACTGCTGGGGCCGACTTGGGGCAAATCAGGCCCAAGGAATCCACCGGCAAACCCGCGCGCCATTCTGGACTTTTACTTTTCCCGCAGGGAGCAGGGCGATGCCGCGATGCGCGAAGTCCGAGTGCTACTGATCGGGCGTGGGCGCGTGGGCAAGACCTCACTGCTCCGAGTCCTTCAAAACAAGCAGGTCAACCCCACCGAACCGGAAACGCCGGGCATCACGGTGGAGCCGCTGGAGTTGAAGTGCCCGAAGGGCACGGCGAAGGCCCATGTGTGGGATTTCGGCGGACAGGAATTCCTGCACGGGACGCATCAGATATTCCTCAGCGAGCGCTGCGTGTACGTGCTGGTGCTGGAAGGCCGGGAGAGTAACTGGGAGACGGAGACCGACTACTGGCTGCGCTTCATCCAGAGCTTCGGCGGTGAGAGTCCGGTGATCGTCGCGCTCAACAAATACGATCTGCACGCCTTTTCCGTCGATCGGCACCGGCTGAAGGAACGCTGCCCCCAGATCGTGGGTTTCGTGCAGACCGATGCCATCACTGGCCGGGGCGTGCCGGAATTACGCGGCTTGCTCGAAACGACCGTCGATCAGATGAAGGACGTCTGGCTCGGTGTGCCGCTCAAGTGGCATCGCATGAAGGAGTCGCTGCAGAAGATGCCGGAGAGCTTTCTGGAATACAAGGACTACGCGAAAATGTGCGTCGAGCACGGCGTGCCGAAACCCGGCGAGCAGGAAAGCCTTGCCGGGACATTGCATCGGCTTGGCATTGCCCTAAATTTTCGCGAACACCACCGCTTGAAACACACCAGCGTCTTGAAGCCGGAGTGGGTGACGGAAGCGATCTACGGGTTGATCCGGTTCACGCAGAAGCAGGATTGCCACGGTGTCTTGCGGTCGGAATGGCTGCCGGAGGCGCTGCAGCCGACGGCGAACTATCCGCCGGACAAGCACGAGTTCGTCGTCGATCTCATGGCGAAGTTCGAGGTGGCGTTTCCGCTCGACGACAAGGGGACTCTCTGGCTGATCCCTGAGCTGCTGGGCGAGGAGCAGCCGGAGGAGTTCAAGCAGTTCCTGGGCGCGAACGTGCAGCGGCTGCGGTTCTCCTATCCCGACGCGCTGCCTCCCGGCCTGTTGCCGCGCTTCATCGTGCGCACGCACGAGATGAGCGACGCGCATCCGCAATGGCGCTGGCGTTCGGGCGTGGTGCTGGAATGGGCCGGCTGCCAGGCGCTGGTGCGGCTCGATCGGCTGGAACGCCGAACGGAGGTGGCCGTCCTCAACTGTCCGCTGCCCGATCAGCAGAGCCTCTTCGACATCATCCGGGCCCATCTGATCGTGCTGCACGGCAACGTCCGCGTGATCGAGGAATCGGAGATCGAAGGGCACCGCAACGCCTGGGTCAACGTCGGCAAGCTTCGCCTCAAGGAACAGAAGGGAACGAAGCAGATCGAGGAGTTCATCGACGAGCAAAACGAGGCGGTCGTCGAGGTATCGAAGGCCCTCGATCAGGTCGAAAGCGACGCCGCCACCGAAGCCGCCGGCCCCGATCCGCAACGACGCGTGCATCTGTTCATCAGCTACGCCCATGTCAACGAACGGGAGCTCATGCCGATTCGGCAACATCTGACGCTCCTGAGCCAGCAGGGTTACATCCAGGTCTGGCACGACCGCAACCTCGTCGCCGGCGAGAAGTGGGAAGTCGGCATCATGGAGGAGCTGACCAAGGCCGAGATCGTGCTGCTGTTCTACACGACCGGAGCGCGGGTCTCGACGTTCATCCAGGAAAAAGAACTGCTGATGTCACTCGATCGGTCGGACAAGAAGGAGTGTACGTTGATCTGGGTGCCGCTGGAACGCAATGATCTGCTCGACACGCATCCGCTGGAGAAGCGGCTCAAAGCCCTGCAATGTGCGACGCGCGATGCCAAGAAGATCTACGACTTCGACCAGCCGCAAGTCGGCTGGATGCAGGTCGAGGACTCGATCCGCCGAGCGGTGGAGAAGCGGCGACAAATGTAGGGTGCGTCAAGCGTACTCGCGCGGACGCACCACGTCGCTGCAATGGCATGGTGCGTCTGCGCGAGTACGCTTGACGCACCCTACGGTTCATACACTTGCGCGCAATCCTTGATCGTAGTCCGGATACCGCAGCTCGACGCCCAACTCCACCTTCATGCGCCGATTGTTGATGCGGCGATGCGCTAACTCATGCGGCGGCGTCTGGGCCGGCGGCGGCGATACGAAGCTCGGCTCCGGCGCGGCCAGCACGCGGGCCATTGCCGCATAGAAGTAACGCCGACGCACCGGATGATCGTCACACACGTTGTAGATGTTCCCCGGCTGGCCTCGCTCTTCCGCGGCCAGCACGGCGCGGGCGCCGTCGTCGACGTGGATCAGGTTGAGCCATTTGTCGGCGTCGCCGACGATCGGGTCGCCCTTCTCGATCGTCTGACGGCGCAGCAAGCGGCCGGGGCCGTAGATGCCGGCGAAACGCAGGATGATCGGTGCCGGCGTCAGAGCCTGAAGCGTAAGCGAAGGATGGGCCTCCTTCGCTAACGCTTCAGGCTCTGACCGTAATACTCGCTCCGCTTCCAGGACGATCTTGCCCGACGGTTCGGCGGGGTGCGTCGGCGAATTCTCATCGACCCAGCTGCCGTCGGTTTGGCCGTAGACGCTGGAGCTGCTGATGTAGAGGAACCGCTTCGGCGTCGGCAGGTGGGCCAGCACGTTGGCCAGGCCGTTGACGTAGACGTCACGCATCGAGGCGCCGCTGCTGCGATCGAAGCCGATGGCGTAGAGCACGGTGTCGACTTGCGGCAGCGACCGCAGGCTCGCTGGATTCAGGACATCGCAGACGATCGGCTCGACGCCGGGCG